>CAIJTL010001122.1 GCA_903823545.1 uncultured Planctomycetaceae bacterium | reverse complement strand
CTTTCTCGACCACTCGCTGTGCATCGCCGAGGAGACGCCGCAGGGACGGCACCTGGTCTTTCCCTCGCAATACCGCCGGGAAAAGGACATCCCGCATGAGCCGGACATTCTTGTCTTCTACTCGTTAAGCGGCGAGTGGCAAACGGTGTGGACCACGCTGGTCGTGCGGCTGTGGTACAGCATCGAACAGCGGCTGAAGAGCGATCCCGTGGCCCGCAAGATCCTGGCCATGGAAGAGACGGCCACGCGCGAACTCGACACGCAGGCGCTGGAGCAAATCCTGATCGGCCACATGATGGCCATCTCCGGCGAGGCGAACCAAATCTTCCGCCCCGTGACGATGTTCGACTACGGCATCGACGGCGAAGTGGAGTTCAAAGACAACGACGGCCGAGCCAGCGGGAAGCGGATCTACATCCAGCTCAAGAGCGGCAACTCCTACCTGCGGACTCGCAAGCGCGACGGCCGCGAGGTCTTCGACGTGAAGAACGAGCGGCACCTCGAATACTGGATCAGCCAGCCGGTCGACGTGTATCTCGTCATCCGTCAGCAGGACGAGATGAGCGGCGAAGGAACCATCCGCTGGATGAACGTGACCCGCTACCTCAAGAACCGGAAAGACAAGCAGAGCCGCCAAATCGTCTTTGAAGGGCACAAGCTCGACATGAACGAGGTGTGGAAGGTGCGCGATGAGTTCTTTCCGCCGAAGCGCGAAAAGGCACCGAAGCGATAACGCACGTATTGAAGCACTCCAAGTTCGGGACAGCATCGGGGCACGGAGTAGTCGCATTGATGCGATACAGTGCTTGATCGGTACGAAGAACGCCCTAGCGAAGCGTGTGATTCATTTCCGGTGAGGTCAGTGACTCGATCAGGTTCAATAAGGTTCGAGTTTGGAAACACGGTGTGGCATGTTCAGCAATCGTCCCCGACTTCCTTGAATCTCTCCAAGCAACCGCTACCGTGGCGGAGATTTGCGCGCGAGTTTTTTTGCGCCGAGGAAGTTTTCCCGAGTTCGTAGTGCCGCCTTCAGGCGGAATCGGTGGCTGAACTGCCGCTTGATGACGGAGCTACAAACAGAAACCAGACAAACTGAGGATGTCTCCGTGCCGCGACGAAATGATATTCACAAGATTCTGATCATTGGCTCCGGACCGATTGTGATCGGCCAAGCGTGCGAATTTGATTACTCGGGAACTCAAGCTTGTAAGTCGCTGCGTGAGGACGGTTACGAGGTCGTGCTGGTCAACTCGAACCCCGCGACGATCATGACCGATCCGGAAACCGCCGATCGAACTTATGTTGAGCCGATCACTTGGGAGTACGTCGCCAAGATCATCGAGAAAGAACGCCCCGATGCGGTGCTGCCGACGCTCGGCGGGCAGACCGGTTTGAATACGGCGATGGAGTTGCATCGTCGTGGAATTTTGGAGAAGTTCGGTTGCGAATTGATTGGCGCGAAAGCGGACGTCATCAAGAAGGCAGAAGAACGCGACGCCTTCAAACAAGCGATGCTAAAGATCGGCCTGGATGTCCCGCGATCTGCAGTCGTGCATACGTTGGAAGAAGCACGTGAAGCGCTCAAGTTAGTCGGCCTTCCTGCGATCATTCGAGCGAGCTTCACACTCGGCGGCACCGGCGGTGGGATTGCTTACAACCGCGAAGAGTACGAAGACAAGATCCGAAAAGGTCTCGCGCTTTCGCCGGTCGGTGAAGTCCTCGTTGAGGAATCGGTCATCGGTTGGAAAGAGTACGAGATGGAAGTGATGCGCGACGTGGCTGATAACGTCGTCATCATTTGCTCGATCGAGAATTTCGATCCGATGGGCGTTCACACCGGCGACTCGATCACGGTCGCGCCGGCGCAGACTCTGACCGACAAGGAATATCAGCGGATGCGCGATGCGACGATCGCCTGTATGCGCGAAATCGGCGTCGAGACCGGTGGCTCGAACGTGCAGTTCGCGATCAATCCAAAGACCGGGCGAATGATCATCATCGAGATGAACCCCCGCGTATCGCGATCGTCGGCATTGGCGTCGAAGGCGACCGGGTTTCCGATTGCCAAGATCGCTGCGAAGCTGGCGGTTGGTTATCGGTTGGATGAGATTCCCAACGATATCACGCGAGAAACGCTCGCCTGCTTTGAACCGACGATTGACTACGTTGTTACCAAAATCCCGCGATGGGCATTTGAGAAATTCCCCGATGCCGATTCAACGCTGACCATTCAGATGAAGTCCGTCGGCGAAACGATGGCCATCGGTCGCACGTTCAAAGAGTCATTCCAGAAAGCACTGCGTGGTCTGGAGACCGGTCACTTTGGACTCGGCGGCGGTAAGAAAGATTTGTGGGGAACTGCGGATCAACCGAGTCTCGATGAAATCGAACCAAAGCTTTCGATCCCGAATTCTGAACGAGTTCATTACATCCGTTACGCGTTTAAAGCGGGGATGTCAGTCAAAGAAATTTTCGATCTGACAAACATTGATCCTTGGTTCTTGAATCATCTGCGTGAGATTGTGGAACTCGAAGATCAGATTCGGGCTTGCGGTCGAATGGAGGCGGCCGATGTGTCGCTCATTCGCGAAGCGAAGCGAAACGGCTTTTCTGACCAGCAGCTTGCCTGCTGGTGGGACGTGACCGAAATGGACGTTCGCCGCTATCGCAAGCGGCTCGGCATCGAAGCGACCTTCAAGCAGGTCGATACCTGCGCTGCTGAGTTCGAGGCTTACACGCCGTATTATTATTCGACCTACGAACAAGAAGACGAAACGCCGGCGAAGGGCGCCAAGAAGCGAGTCATGATTCTTGGCGGTGGTCCGAATCGAATCGGCCAGGGAATCGAGTTTGACTATTGCTGCTGTCATGCCAGCTTCGCGCTCCGCGAGCTCGGCATCGAGTCGATCATGGTCAACTCGAACCCAGAAACCGTCAGTACGGACTACGACACGTCGGACATTCTCTTCTTCGAGCCACT
>CAIJTL010001121.1 GCA_903823545.1 uncultured Planctomycetaceae bacterium | reverse complement strand
ATTGATTTCCGTGACAAATTCGCAAAACAAATTCAACTGAAAGTACGCGACCTCCAGACAGCGGATGAATCGGGTCATCCCCCGCCACTAGCTCTCAACTTTATGAGCCTCGATTCGGGCGAACTCGTTGGTAGCGGTCTAGCATGTTCGGTTGATGTTCCCGACGAAGGGGCAATTAGACGTCAACTGGCTGATATTCAAAATGAAGACCAGCGAAGTGCTGTGCAAAAAGCCGTAGATTTGCAGATCAAGAAGGCTGCAACTACTCCGGTTGTGTTAGGTATCAACAATACTGGATCGTCGGGAATTCGAAATCTATATGTCGAGATGTCGATCTTCATCTCGTCCGGCGATGCAGAAGTCGACGATGCTTCACCAGATGATGATCGCGGCCATTTGCTCGCATGGATTGCTTTCGAATCTTCACCTCGGCGAGCGAGCGAATTTGAGACAAAGCTCGCACACCTGAAGAAAGAGAAACTTACGAAAGACGATGAAGGATGGCTGTTTTCTTTTGAGTGGGATGCCATTCAGCCACAACGAGTCCGCATTATCCAGCCGACTACTTTTATCACCGTGAAGTCAACATCAGAGATCAAATTCGTGGCAAAGGTATTCGCCGATAGCTTTCCGCTACCTATCTTGCTTGAGGCCAAGCTAACCGTGGGTGTGAAAACGAACAAAATGACGATAGAGGAGCTACTGCCAAATCTAAATCAGATAATGAAGAAGGCCCTCGAACGGGAAAAAACATCGACCATGGCTACATTGACAAGCACGACTGCAACGCGAACCAAAGGCCGCTAGGTTCGGTGGTTCACATCAGCGGTGTAGGTGTGGAACTATTAAGATTCGTCCCAGCCTCTCTTGAACCACGGCGATGTTATCCCCGGAGATCACTCAGCGTCTGTTGGCGATCAAGGACCAGATTGACGCCATCGAAATGCCGCCGTCGACGCTCGACGAAACCAAGCGTGTCGCGAAGTGTAGAATTTCCGCAGATGGCGCATCCCTGAAAGAGTCCGGTGTGGCGCAAGTTGATCGTGACGAGCTGCAACGCAGCCGCCCGCGAGTCGGAGATTGAAGTTTGGGTTCGATGCCAACGCGCGATAGACTGCTGCACCGACATCGGAACTGTGACCGATCAGAGCACGACGAGGATCACTCAATGCTGACGATTTCTGGCGATGCGATTCGACTGTGTGACCGCCTGCCACGACGAGACTTTTTGACGATTGGGGCGCTGGCGGCTGGCGGGTTGACGTTGCCTCGGTTGTTGAGGGCGGAGGCTCAGGTGGGGGTTCGGTCGTCGCACAAGTCGGTCATCATGATCTATCTCACCGGTGGGCCGCCGCATCAGGACATGGTCGATTTGAAGCCGGATGCTCCAACGGAGATTCGGGGCGAGTTCCGACCGATCGCGACCAATGTGCCTGGGATTCAAATTTCTGAACTGATGCCGCGTGTCGCAGGGATGATGGATAAGTTCGCAATCATCCGCTCGCTGGTCGGGGCCGAGGAGCGGCATTCGTCGTTTCAGTGTGTGACCGGTCGGATGTTTCGCTCACAACCGCAGGGAGGTTGGCCGGAGATCGGATCGGTCTTGTCGAAGCTGCAAGGGCCGGTTGATCCATCGGTCCCACCCGCCATCGACTTGTCGATGAAGATGGAACACCAGCCGTACAACTTGCCGGGGCCGGGCTTCCTCGGAATGGCTCACGCGCCGTTCAAGCCGTCGGGTGATGCGATGGACGACATGGTGTTGCAAGGAGTCAATCTCGATCGGCTGACCGATCGTGGTTCGTTGTTGGCGAGCTTGGACCGGTTTCGACGACAGGCGGACCAGCAAGCGTCGCAATTGGCTGCGGACGGTTTCACCGAACGCGCATTGGGAATCCTCAGCTCTAGCCGACTCGTCGAGGCACTCGACTTGTCGCGCGAAGAACCACACATCCGCGAACGGTATGGGAAAGATGATCCGAACTGTTTGCCGTACTCCAAAGCGGGTTATCAAGCTCATATGTCGAAGTTTCTGGCGGCTCGCCGTTTGGTCGAAGCGGGTGCTCGCTGCGTGACGATCGCGTTTGCCGATTTCGACTGGCACGGAGCGAACTTCACGAACGGTCGCAAGGTGATCCCGTTGCTCGATCAAGGCTTGGCCGCACTGGTGTCTGATCTACACGAACGAGGACTCGACCGCGACGTGTCCGTCGTCGTTTGGGGCGAGTTCGGACGGACCCCAAAAATCAACGCCAACGCCGGTCGAGATCATTGGCCGCGCGTGACCTTTGCCATGCTCGCGGGAGGTGGAATGACCACAGGCCAAGTCATCGGCGAAACCAATCGGCTGGCGGAAGAACCAATTTCAAGACCGATCCATTTCAATGACGTGTTCGCCACGCTCTATCACAACCTCGGTATCGACACCGCTCGCACAACGATCGCTGACCACAACGGCCGCCCTCAATACGTCTCTGAGACCCACGAACCAATTCGCGAATTGGTTTGAGTTGTCGTGTCTGAAGTGAAAGGGGTCGCTTTCGCGATGTGCCGTGTTTGTGGTCGAGTCGCTCCGCGACTCGACGAACTCAGTGGCATGAATGCCAATGATCAAGAGAGAGACGCCGAGTTGCGGGGCAACTCGGCCACATTTCAAAAGACCAACGTCTGTCAGAATTTTCTGCCGCCTCGGAATTCGTTCACGCCGGTATTCTGTTGTTGCGACTGCGTGAAGGAACCGGATGAGACACCTCCTCCATATTTTTCATGGAGGTCGTCATGGAGCGAGCGGACTTCTTCATACGACCACGTTTCGACGGTGGCATACGGTCCTAGCTGGCTCAGATGGTTTTCGCCGTGCAAGTGGCGGATGACTTTTTCTTTCGACGGATTCCAGTCCCCTTCGACGGACCAGTGGTTTCCTCGCAACGGGTACTGGCCAGTCCATTGAACTCGGATTGCTTCGGGAATGGCTGCTTGAGGACGTTCGCTTTCCCCCTTCATCAGCCAGCCGAAGGTCCAGACGTCCAGAGGCGTTGAGCAGCCATCTTTGAACGAACGGACGATCTCGCCATCGCTGATGCAAGCAACCGTCGGATATTCGCGAACGTTGAGTTGCTTAATGAGTTCAGGGATCTGTTCGGCATCGACAATTTGGATGTGATTGCTCGGCTCTGGGCCGATCTTCCATCCGCGAGTCCGCATCGATTCAAATTCACCTCCCGGTTTTTGGAGGCGATCAAGTTCTTTCTGACAGCGTTCGCACCCGCTTGTGGTGATAAACAAGACTCGGGTCGCTCTCGTTTTTCTGACCGGCTCAAGTCCGGATTCGTTCAGAGTTGTCGAGGAGTTGTCGTTCGAATTTTTCTCGGAAAGTTCTGTCCGAGTCGTCACAACAGTTTTGTCAGTCGTCCTTGCTTCATCGTCCCCTGCCCTCGTCAGTCCCGTGACGAAAGCGAGCAGCAGTGCTGCATTCGCAAGCAATCTTGCCGACATTTCGGTGATACCTCTGCAATCGTTTGCCCAAAAACACGCACGAATTCAGACCGAGGCTGAAACGGTTTGGTGTGAGAATCATCAAATGCAAACCGTAGGCCACGAGGACGAGTCGTCTGAGTGCCGCGTGCGATCAGTATGACCTACAAATGAAAATCGGTGGCAACGTGCGCGGTTGATTTTGTGAGCCGTGAGCAGTTTTCAAGTTTCTAATCCGATCTCGCTTCGTAATCCGAAGTGTCAATGATTTGGGATGACGTCGAATTCTTTGAACCCAGAAACTGAACCGTGACGAAGCCGTAGGCACTTCTTGATGCAGCGGCGTGTCGGCTCGCTGGTTGCGAAAAACGCCAAGCCGGGCGCGTCATACTCAGCACAATCCGCATGTCGAAAATGATCGCTGCGATGCTGTCGATCATCGCCAATCGGCTCAGTCTCTTGTGCCAATCGTGAGCTAGGTTCAGCGCGATCTTGGTTGATCATTGATCGCTCGTTTCGTCGCATTGAAGCAAAGATCGCACACGTGTCGCGACCGGCAGAAAATGCTTGAACCGTCATAACTGCGTGCTCGGCAATCGTCTGGAATCTCACCGCTTTGAAATGCCACTCGTCGATAACGTTCATCGCGTGTAGCCAGGAAGCTTGAGGTCATCAGCCCTTTCCACGGCGACGGAGCAGATGACTCAACGGGCAGGAGCCCTTCAGCCAAGGTGGTCGGCTGAGTTTGGAAACTGTCTGCCTGAGTAATGTCATGTTTATGTCACACACTCGATTTGCTGCCTGGATGACTTGGGTATTGGCCGGGCTGGCGACATTGATCTGGTTGCCTCGGCTGTTAGGGACCGAGCCAGTTGTAGAAAAGACCCCGCGAGCGGTCGTCATTGACATCACTGAATTGCCGGCCGACGAAACAGCTGTCGAAGAGCCAAAGCCGGAAGCTGCAGAGCAAGCTCCTTCTGAATCCGAACCGAAGCTCCCCAAAACATCGCCACCAATTGAGCTGGATGAACGACGCTTACTCGCTCCGCTGGAAGCAGATCTGCCGGACGAGGAATCGCCCGAACTCGCAGATCAACCTGGTAACGAAAGTCCGGCAAACGAAAATCTGCCACCCGACCGTAAACAGCCAACGCAAGTTGAGTCTCCTCGCGTCCCTGAAGTGAATGCTCCGAGTTTAGGAGCGACACTCAGTCCGAGCATCATTGCGGATGATTCTGATCCTTCAGACATCGCACCCTTGAAACTCAAACTGAATACGACGCCGAATGGCGACACGGGCGAACCACAAGATTCGCAACCGCTCCCTGAATTCCCAAAGCAGCGAGTGCTCCGCCCTCTACAACCACCGGCCGAACCGCAGGATGACGATTACATTCCCGGAGCTTCTCCGAATTCATCGCGTCATCGTCCGAATGTCGAACCACAAACGCCATTAATCCCGCTGCCGAGTCAGGACCGCACGCAATCGGCGGCCGGGCCGATGGTCAAATACTGGGTTGTTAGTTCTCGATCCTGCTCGCAATCAAAGCATCGCTGCGTGCCGTCATGTCGATTCGTGTGTCATGGCGTCTCGCATGATTGCCAAGTGCATCCTGTCTGTTTTGAAGAGTTGCTCGGATCACTGATTCCGGGAGCTCCGGTTTGCATCTTCGCTCACGGAGCGTTCACCCGATGGCAAGACGTTTGGCAGGATGCCGAGCAAACCTATCAATGGCTCCGTAGTCCATGCCCTCAAATGCCACTGAATTTCATTTACTTCACATGGCCCAGCGAAGGAATTTGTGCTCTCGCATCAGACAACGCTTTCACGAGTCCCGTTCCAGGCGTGGACTTCTTCATCTTGGGACGTCGAGCTGAGCGAAACGGCTTTTATCTTGCTGACCTCATTGGGGCATTGCCCCCGAACAGCCCGGTGAGTCTGTTAGGCCACAGCCACGGTGCTCGAACAATTTCATCCGCGTTGCATTTGCTCGGTGGTGGCACGGTGCAAAAGCAATCTCGCTGGAACCCAGCAGATTGTGGCAACCGAATTCGAGTCGTCTTCGCAGCCGCAGCCGTCGATCACGATTGGCTCAATCAGGACGAACGTTATTGCTGTGCTCTCAATCGTGCGGAGTGCCTGCTCAATCTGCGAAACGATCGTGACCTCGCACTCGCCGTGTATCCGTTTCGGCATCCATTCTCGGCTCGATCATTAGCGCGTGCCGGTTTCACTCGCCGCGATCGACGTCATTTGGGCGAGCACGAATGCCAAGTCAGCGAGCTCAACGTCACGCCGCAAATCGGCCACCACCACAGTTGGCCGGAATATCTCTGCCGCCCAGAAATCGCAGCGGCGATCGCTCCGTATATTTATTTTGAGTCACATTAGTCTGTGGACTAGGCGTCGTTAGAAAAACCAGCGAGGCTGCGCCTCAGGTCGACGAGATGTGGGCGAGTTGCTCCGCAACTCGCCGCCGAGTCGCGGAGCGACTCGGCCACAAAACTTGACACCGCATTCAAGCCCCTTGGCCTCGTGCTAATACGACTGCGCGAAGTGATCCCTTCCGCAATCGTCATGTCGCGACCGCCTCCATCAGGCTTCGCAGTTCGTCATCAACGTCACTGGGGTCAGTCAGAGTTTCTGCAACCTCCGCTCGCAGCAGTTCGCGATACCGGCGGCGCATTCGATGTGCGGCGGATTTGATGGCCTCGTCACTGAGCCCAAAACGAGCAGCCAACTCGACGTAAGGCAAACGGTTTTCGTCGCCGTGCAGATGTGGTTCGAGCGATTCGCAAAGATCACTTCGACTCTCGGCACGATACTCTGCTCGCAGTTTGTCGAGAGTTGTTTGCAGAATTGTCAGCGCCCATTGCCGATCAAACAATCGTTCGGGCGTCTCGTGACTGGTCGGCTCATGCACATATCGACTTTCGGCCTGAGTCACATCCAATGACTGAATGACTCGGCCACCGCCCCGCTTCTGGGCATCGTCGTGTCGTTGTTCCGACATCAAAAAGTTCTGGAGCGACCTCAACAAGAACGAACGAAAGCGACCTCGCTGACGATCCGCTCGCGAGATCACATTTCCTTCCAGCACGAAAGCAAAAAACGATTGCGTCCGATCTTCCGCCTGCTCCGGCGACAGCCCGCGGTGTCGAGCGAATGCATACAACGGAAACCAATAGGTCTCACAGAGAGTTCCCAACGCTTCCCGCGCCGGCGTTTCACGCTCCCCACCTGCCGCTTGCACCAAACTCCAACGTGTTGTCGCAAACATTGGTTGTTTTTCCCTAATTCGTTAAGCACGACGCGCCAGCGAGTGATTCCAGGAATGACCACTCACTCATGCGTCGTACAAACGCTGGCCCATCAATTCATTCAATCAGCCCAGTACTTCGGCGAGCGACACTAGGCGACTCTTTTCGGTGAGTGATTTGGCTCCGGCGTAGATCATGGCGGTAACGGCGAGGATTGATTCGTGTGAGACTGGTTCGGTGCGAGTGCGGAGCATTTCGCGGAAGGTGCGGGCCATGTTGAACATTTCGTAGTGGTGACCGAACCAGAAGTTTCCTTCGATCGGTGGGCCGTAACGATAAAGTCCTTTCGTGAAATGGACGCTGGTTTCGTTGTAGCTGTGCGACATATCGGGGCGACCGTACCAAATCTCGGCGGGGGCTCGATCGGGATACGTGACCAGTCCGTGAGCCGATGCGCCGCGAGCGTACAAGCTGACCGCTTCGACGCCGGCCCCCAGCAGTGTGACGATCGACCAACAGGGGTGTTGGCCGTAGATGAACCAGCTTTCTGGCGAGTAGCCACCGGCCATGCTGGCGATGACATATTGAATTTCGCCGACATCACCTTTCGCCAAGAGTCGCCGAACTTCTTCGACGCCCCATTCGTAGCTAAAGATGCTTCCGGACATCAGCGGTGCTTTGTGTTGTCGAGCGAACTCCAGAATCTTGCGAGTTCCTTCAACGGTCTCGCCAATCGGTTTGTCACAAAACGTCGGTAAGCCTTTCGCCAAACCGGGAGCGATCAAATCGAAATGATCATCGCCCGTTCCAGACGCGTCACCGAGCCAGATCGCATCAACTTCGTTGACCATCTTTTCGATTGACGTTGCGACTTGAACTCCTGGAAACGAATCGGCGAAGAGTTGAGCGATCGCCGGGTCTTGCTCGTAGTAGTGCGTGATTCGCGTATCGGCAAACGGCAAGATGCCGAAATTGGTCGCCGGGTTGCGGACGATCAACTCAAAGTACTTTTGATTGCCGGGATCGAGATGTTTCTGAGCGACTTTCAGATCAATCGTCGGATGCAAGTATTGCGCGAAGTGCCACGTGTGGCCGTTGATTCGCTGTGGCTTCCCTTTGATTCGCGATGAGATCACACCAACTCGCCACGCTTTGCCGTCGGGCGGTGTTGTTGGCTTCTCGACATTACCTACCGAAGTCTGCGCCTGAGCTACCGCAGCACTGGCACCGATCGCTGCCAACTGTGTTGCTGACCGGGATAGAAAGTCTCGACGGTTTTCTGCCATTTGCTGACTCCTGTTTTACGATTGAGGTCCATCACAACGTGGGGCACGTTTTCAACGTGCCACTATTCGAGCACGATGAAATCGTGCTCGACGAATGCAAGCAGTTGTTTTGAAAGAATCAAAGCCGAACGATCGTCATGACCTCATCGATCGAAATCGCGTCCGACAATTCGTAGTCACCGCTTCCTGGCGGAACCTCACAGAGAAGTTTGAGCTTGCCGTGACGGCTCTCGCGGTTGTCGGGATAGCCTTCGAGAACTCGACCTCCGCGCGTGGTGACTCGTAGCGGATGTGTTTCATCGATCCCCGGCAAGCCCTCATGTGCGAGTGCCTCAAACCGACTCCAGGCCCACGCCCACAACGTTCCTTGAGCGTCAACCTGACCTGCAATGTTGGCCCAGTCTTGCTCAGCCTGAAACAGCTCCTTCCACGGCGCGGCCAAGCACCAGGGCTTAAGAGTCTCTTCAATCCATTGCTGCCGTGACGCCACCAAGTCGGCGAAGGTCGGTGCAATTGGCTGACTGTTCTCGGTCATGTGTGATTCCAAATCTTTGTCGCAGGATGCACCCACGTGGCGGGCAAGAATTCAGTTCGTAGTGCCGCCTTCAGGCGGTGCGTTTTGCTCAAGCCGCCTAAAGGCGGAACTACGAGCTTGTTTTCCTTGACTCAATACGCCAGCGGTTCCCTTGATGTTGTCCAAGCCTGTGGTGGAATAGCCAACGTCGAACCAATTTTTATGACAACACAGTTGCCAGCGTGGAACGGTAAGGAGGGCGGGGATATGCTGCCAGCCTTCCGGAGAACTCGCATCGAAGCGTGGTTCATGTCCTGTCGGCCTAGCGATCAACTCGATCAGGAGAATGCAGTCATGTCGAATATCGGAACTCAGCTTCCACGTCGTCGGTTCTTGAAAACCGCACTTTCTGCGGCAAGCGCTGCAGTCATGGCCCCCACCATTATTCCGAGTTCCGCACTCGGCCTTGATGGCGCGACGGCCCCCAGCGAGCGAATCACCGTCGGCGGTATCGGCATCGGAAACCGAGGGCTTTACGACCTCGGCTGCTTCTTGGAACAAAGTGATGTGCAATTCCTGGCCGTGTGCGATGTGAAGCAAGCTCGCCGCACATTGGTCAAGAAGATGGTTGATGCGAAGTACGGTAGCGAGAAGTGCGACATGCACGTTGATTATCGAGAACTGCTCGATCGCAGTGATATCGACGCCGTTCTGATCGCCACAGGACCGAACTGGCACGGAACGATGTCGATGGCTGCAGCCAAAGCTGGCAAAGACATCTATTGCGAAAAGCCTTGCACCAAAAACATAGAACAGAGCCTGATCCTGCGAGACACGATCAAGCGAACCGGCAGAATTTTTCAGGCCGGTACACAACGACGCAACTTGCCGCACTTCGCGTTCGCCTGTGAATTGGCTCGAACCGGCAAGCTCGGCAAGATGAAAAAGGTTTTTGCGCACCCAGCCGGAATGGCGTCAATGTTGAGTGGTTGGCTGCCTAGTGAAGAAGAGCCAAAGAAAGAAGAAATCGACTGGAACACCTACCTCGGCCCAGCCGCTTATCGCCCCTTTAACAAAGCGTTGCTCGCTGGTTTTCACTTTGAAAAAGGGGGCGGGTTCATCGGTGCTTTCGGTGCTGGCGGAGTTCTCGAATGGGGCTCGCACTGCGTGGACCTTTGCCAGTGGGCGATGGGCGATTGCGAACCGCCGATCGAATACAACCCGCCCAAAGATGGCCACCTCGTCGCCAAGTACGCGAGCGGCACCGAGTTAATTTTCCGTGAAAAGGACTGGATCCCGCTTGGTTCATGCCCTGTCCGGTTCGAAGGTGAAACCGGCTGGGTCGAAGCTGGGGACAGCGGCAAGCTGGTCTTGAGTTCGCCCGAGCTGCTTGCCGGTCGCACTGTCTTGGAGATCGGCGGTTACCCGGCGACGTTCCATGTTCGCGACTTCCTCGATTGTGTGAAGAATCGCTCACAGCCGAAGACGAACGCGCTCGCTGCTTGCAACGCACACATTGCCTGCCACGCTGCGAACATCGCGTTGTACCTCGGACGGCAAGTGAAGTTCGACAACAAGACGAACTCATTCATCGACGACGAACCAGCCAACCGCATGCGTTCCGAAGCGCTCCGCGAACCGTGGCGGCTTTAAGTCGAAAGGCGGCTTAAAGTTGATTGGTCGCTGAAGTGGTGAGACTGAAACTCTCACAACTTCGGCGACCAAGAAGTTGTTTCCGCCGCTCGTCTAAAAGCTTTTGACTTCAACTTCGTCGATCGTTTGGAAGTGTGCGTCGCGAGTGGCCAGTGGCAAACCGTACTGGTATGCGAGGGCGGCAATCCACAGATCATTTTCAGGAATCGGTCGGCCGAACTTTGATCGCTGGTGCTTTAGCCAACCATAAACCTGAGCTGTGGCGTGGTCACAAGGAAGAATTGCGGACTCATCCAAACTTGTGAGGAACGACTCAACTTTCGCCATCTCTTTGTTGGGGTGTTGAGCGTTGTGAGCACCGTAAAGTAATTCGCCAACGACGATCGCTGGGAGAAAAATGTGATCGAACGCGGCCAATGTTTCCCGAACCTGAGTTTCTTGGCGAAGTACTGCGATCACGATGTTGGTGTCGAGCAACATACTATTCGCCATGAGGCTCGACCCTTCCGCAGCTTTCATTGATTGCCTTTTCCATCTCATCCAACATTTTGACGGAGATGCTTCCGGCAGCCTCGAACAACTTTTGCGGTGTCATCCCTTTCCGCGTTAGCGGCGTTTTGGGAGGCCGAGCCAACATCGGCGTTGCCTCGCTATTTTTTGCGTTCGCGATGTTCTTACGCAGGGACGGTTTCGTTGTGGCGGATGATTTTGCCATGACAACATCGCTCCTCTGTTTGTTGGCGTTTTTTTGGATCATTATTTGAACGGTACTTTGCTTTAGAACCCGGTTAGGGATCAAGACGGTTTCGGTGGAATGAGCAAATCCTCGGAGATATGCTCCGCTCCCTTTCGACGAGCCGTTGATTCTTGCCCAACATAGGACTTCATCATGCTGATGCGCCGATTTGTGATTTTTGCAGTTTTGATTGTTGCGGCGACCGCGTCCGCTCGCGCGGCAGACGGTTTCAAGATCTCGCCGGAAAAAGAAAAGGAGCAGATCGCGATTCTGCGATCGGAGGCGCCTCCCGGTGAGAAGGCGATTGCTTGCAAGAAGCTGGCGATCGACGGGTCGAGCGAATGTGTCGGCGATCTCGCGAAGCTGTTAACTGATCCGCAATTGGCCTCGTGGTCCCGCATCGCACTCGAAGCGATTCCAGGCGCGGCACCGGACGAAGCGTTACGCAAGGCATCAGAATCGCTCGAAGGAAACCTGTTGATCGGCGTTCTGAACTCGATCGGCGTGCGACGCGATGCCGGTTCGGTGGAAGTGCTGACAAAGCGACTCAGCGACAAGAACGAAGATGTCGCTGCTGCTGCGGCCGTTGCACTCGGTCGAGTCGGTAACGAAGCGGCTGTGAAGGTGCTGCGACCGGGACTCGCGAACGCTTCGGCCAAAGTTCGCTCGGCGATTGCAGAAGGTTGTGTCTTGGCGGCGGAACGGATGCACGCAGACGGAAAGTCGGCTGACGCGGTCGCGTTGTACGACGAAGTCCGCAAAACAGAACTCCCGAAGCAACGCATCGTCGAAGCGACTCGCGGTGCGATCCTCGCTCGTGGCAAAGAAGGAATTCCCTTGTTGGTCGAACAACTCCGATCGAAGGATCGCAAGCTGTTTGAAGTGGGGCTCTTCGTCGCTCGTGAATTCCCAGGCAATGAAGTCGATAAGGCTCTCGCATCCGAATTGGATTCGGCCGCACCGGATCGAGCGGCGTTAATCATCCTGGCGATGGCCGACCGTCCTGAAACGGTTGTCGTGTCTGCCATCTCGAAAGCCGCGACGACTGGACAAAAACCAGTTCGCTTGGCCGCGATCAAATCGCTCAGCCAAGTCGGTGACGCGTCATCATTGAACGCTCTGCTCGAAACGGCTGTCGATTCTGACGAAGACTTGGCACTCGCGGCAAAGGCCACGCTTGCTGATCTTCCTGGCGACAAAGTGAATGCCGAGATCGGTGTCATGCTGCCGAAAGCCAAGGGCAAAAGTTACCTGCTGTTGATTGAACTGGTCGGCCAGCGCCGCATTGAAGCGACACCCGCGCTCATCAAGGCATTGGAAAGCAGTGACAGCAAGATTCGTGGTGCGGCACTCGTTGCTTTGGGCGAGACCGTCACACTCAAGAACCTCGGTGTGCTGATCTCTCAAGCCACCGCTCCTAAAAACGCAGACGATGGAGCAGCCGCTCAGCAGGCATTGAAGACGGCGAGCGTACGGATGCCAGACCGCGAAGCGTGCGCTGCAGAACTGTCCGCCGCACTTGATAAAGCTCCTGCCGCGTCAAAGGTTTTGTTGCTCGAAATCTTGGGTGATGTCGGTGGCGAAAGAGCATTGAAGACTCTCGCTGCCGCCGCGAAAGGGACCAGCCCACAGCTTCAAGACGCAGGCAGCCGAGTCCTCGGCAAATGGGCCAGTCTCGATGCCGCTCCGGTGCTGCTCGATCTCGCCAAGACCGGCCCTGCTCAGTTCAAAAGCCGTGGCCTCAAAGGTTACATCAGCCTCGCTCGCCGTCCTTTCGTCATGCCAGACGCAGATCGTGCGGAGATGTGCCAAAAGGCGTTCGACCTCTGCAAAGAGCCTGCCGAACAAAAGCTGGTCCTGGATGTCTGCCGCATTCAGCCGAGCGTCGAGACTCTTAAGTTCGCCATCAAGCTGATGAAGGTTCCTGAACTCAAAGAAGACGCGACGCAAACAACATTGCTCGTTGCTCAAAAACTCGGAGCCAAGGGAATCAACGTCAGCGAACAACTGAGCAAAGCGGGCTTTGAAAAAGTCAAAGTCGAAATCATCAAAGCCGAATACGGTTCAGGAGCGACTCAAAAGGACGTCACCGCGATCGTGCAAAAGCAGGTTGCTGACTTGCCGCTGATCACCTTGGCAGCGGAGTCCTACAACGCCAGCTTCGGCGGCGATCCCGCTCCGAGCACCGTGAAGCAATTGAAGATCAAGTACAGCATCAACGGCAAAACCGGCGAAGCAACGTTCGCCGAGAACGCACTCATTGTGCTACCGATGCCGAAGTAGTGCAGTGCTTTGCTGATGATCATTTACGGGGACTGGAATCCGCTGGAATCCAGTCCCTTTTTCGTTTCCGTGACTTCCGTGTCCAATACTCAGTCTGCCCGAAGATATTGGAGACGGATCGCACGGAATACGCGGAGAAGGAAGAAGGTAAAGTCTGGTCTGTCTTCATCCGCAGATCGGCTTTGCCATCGGCAGGTGATTCGAGTTTTCAGCTCTCCGCAATCTGTGTTGGAATAAGTTATTTGCCAAAAGGTTTCCCGCAGAGGCGCAGGGGCCGCAGAGTTTGAAGAGCACAGAAGTGATGCTTTCTCCGCGAACTCAGCGCCTCTGCGGGAAATGTTCGACTTTCAACACAAATGGTGGAGAGTCGATTTTTCCTGCGGATGAAGACCTCAAATATGACGGACTCAATCTAAAACAAGTCCGGTACTTGTTGGTGTCGTATACATTTTGAATTGCGGTACAAGCGAGCCGATTTGACGCAGCTACTTCGTGTCTGTCTTATCGGCCTCCCAAAAGCGGTGGCCGGTTTTAGCGATGAAGACGTCTTCAAGCGATGGCTTGCCGAGTGACACGGATGTGATTTGATCGGGGAATGCGTCGACCAATTCGCGGAGCAGTTCGTGGCCGCGAGTTCGCTCGATACGCAGCGTGTTGCCGAACGCGCGAGACTCGACAGCAAAGCGGTGACGGATCTGATGAGCCAACTTGTCTGGCTCTGCGGCGATGATTGTCAGACAGTCGCCGCCGATTTCCGATCGCAGTTCGGACGGACTTCCCAGCGCGATCAACTGGCCATGATCCAGCAGGCCGAGCCGGTCGCACTTCTCGGCCTCTTCCATCAAATGTGTTGTGACGACAACAGTCACGCCCGATTCATCGCGAAGTTGTTGCAAGTAACGCCACAGATCGTGACGTGCCCCGGGGTCGAGGCCCGTGCTTGGTTCATCCAGCAGCAGCAACTCCGGATCGTGCAACATTCCCTTGGCGATCTCCGCGCGACGTTGCAACCCGCCAGAAAGCGAATCAACGCGAGCGTGCATTCGATCGCTGAGCCCCAAACGGGACAAACGATTTTCGATCCGTTCCTTCAACACGCTGCCGTGCAAGCCGTAGAGATGACCTTGATGGACCAAGTTCTCTCGCACGGTAAGACGTCGATCGAGGCTTGGTGCCTGAAACGTCACGCCGATCCGCTGCCGAATCTGCGATGCCGAGTCGTTCGCATTCATCCCCAACACTCGAACCAATCCTGACTGCACTGGCAAGAGCGTTGATAAGACTCGAAACAACGTTGTCTTGCCGCCGCCGTTTGGGCCGAGCAGACCGAATATCTCACCTCGTCGAATCGAGAAGCTCACATCGTTCAATGCCGTTCGCTCGGCATAAGCGTGCGTGAGATGTTCGACTTCGATGGCAGGAGTGGCGGTCATTCGATGCATTCCGTAGTGGCAAGCTGCCAGCTAGCCAGCCGAATTGAAAACACTCACTAGCTGGCAGCTAGCGGCTATGACAAAACCTAATCGCCGCGCAGTGAGGCGACGATCGGGGAGCGAACAGCTTCCGTCATCGACGCGAACGCCGATAACAACCCCATTGCGAAGATTCCGACGAGCAATCCAAAGCCAGATCCCCACGGGGCATCGGCACCAGTACTCAACAAGTGCGGCAACATCGCCAAAAGGGCCGATCCGGTTCCCGCAGCAAGGCCCAATGCCAATAGCATGGCGTTCTCCAACAAGACCAGCCAACGAATCGAAGCAGGCCGAAAGCCGACCGCTCGGAGCAACGCTAATTCGCTGCGCCGTTCGATCACGTTTCGCAGCATGACCGTGCCGAGGCCGATTGTTCCCAAGAGCAAACCCAATCCGCCCAGCGTTTGAAACGTGCTGAGGTACGTGTTCTGGACAGCTAAGAAATTCGCCAACCGATCGCCGATTGGTTCGACATCAAAACCATACGGCGTGAGTCCTGTTTCGAGTCGATCGGAGAGTTCGCGAGCCTCGTTGATTGATAACGTCGTTCCGCCAGCCTCGAAGCGCCGATCGCCGATCAGGAAGTATCGGAAGCCTGCCTGATCGGGAAACAGCTTCAGAAAGTTCGCTTCAGACATCAGCAGCACGCCTTGAAAGATGCTGCTGTCCAACATGCCGACGATTCGTAACGTTGCTCGTGATTGTGTTTCGTCCGGCACCGCAATCGTTCTGCCGATCCCTTTGTGAAGCGAATACATCAACGTGTTCATGTCGCCAAGAACGGGAATCGCGCCGTCTGGCTGCTCGGTTTCCAGCAACGTCCACGGTTGTGGATGACGAGTGTCCGCGAACTTGAAGCCACCTCGGCGAATCAAGTCTGCTGGCACTCCGAGTATGGTCGGCAGGCGAGTTTGATACAGATTCAAACAACTCGCGTTCTCACCCGGTTGCACTCGAAACGCCGTGACTGTCATCGCATCGAAGGGGGATTTGCTTTTTTGTTCGCCCGCACCTGCATTCGCCTCGCGCAGATCGAGCTTCACTCGCCCCGCTGCCGTATTCAAATCGTGAAGCAAGGGAGTCGTTGATTCGGCCACAAACAAGAAGCCGCCGTTGCCCGAATTCAATTCAGGAGTCTCGACCGCCGGATTACGACGCCCCGCTGCGACCGCCACCAGCAAAAACGTGGCGCTCGCGATCAACGCAACGGAAAATAAACTCCGTCGCCGTTGACGAGTCGCATTCCTCAAGCTCAATCGCAACAACGCCACGCGGCCAGACCCGATCACCGGAGCAAACTGCTCTCCGCTCAACCACACGGAAATCGCACAGAGGCTCGCGACCAACGCGGACATCCCAACGACAAAGAACAAAACCGTTGGCCACGAAAAACCGGAAAACGCTTCTGCCGCTGGAACCGTGCCGCTGACCACGGCCAATGTTGTCAGGACACAAACGCATAATAAGGCGATTCCAATGCGGCTCGTTCGTCGTCTGCGAGTTGCTTGCGTCGCGTCGAGTTCCACAAGTTCCGTCTGCCCCGCCAACAATGCTCGCGGTGAAAGTTGTCTCAAACCGCGCATGGCCCACCACGCTGAACCAGCAGACGCGATGAGCGTCATCACAAAGCCAATGACCAACGTCAGCGGGCGAACCGAAAGAGCCAACAACGTCGTGCCGACAGCGCCGACCCACCAAGTCTTCAATCCGTAAATCAACAAGCCCGCGTATCCAACTGCGGCCACAGTCCCGATCACGCCACCGGTCAATGTGACGGAAAATGATTCTCGAAACAGCAATCGTCGCAGTCGATCCGGCGTGAAGCCGATCGCCGCAAGCAAGCCAACTTCGCTCGATCGTCGCTCGATCCCCAGTCGGACCAGCAACGCAATCAACATCAGCCCGGACAGAATCATGAAGAAGCTGAACCCGATGAACAGACCCGCGAAGTCGGTGGTTCCGCTCGCCGCTCGCAAGCCGAACCACTTCGTTGGTTGAACCCCTAAACCAAGCGTTTCGAGCTTCAGCGATTGCAATAAATCGCGAGCGAACCGGTCCGAGAACTGAGTCGCCGCAGCCGCTTGATCACCGCTGACGTCACTCGCAGGCAACGCGAGCCGCAACGATGTTTGTGCGCCGTAGCGGCTCGACCACCAACTCTTGGCCGCGTCGAGATTGAAGAACGCTTTCGGCGTTGCCTTGTAATGGTCCCAATAATCTTCGTCGCGATCGGTCACGGGTAACTTCATCGGAAAAGGCTGATCCCAGTCGTTGAACGTTTCCGCGTCCGTGATTCCCGGCACATGCGGCGTTAGTCCGCGATCTCCGGCCAACACCCCTTTGAGCGGCAAGACTCCTTGCACCTCAAACAGTTTCTCTTCCTCCGGCAACTCTCCGCGCGAGCCAACTTTGTGATACGAGACGCGGACCTTCGGACGCTTTGCATTCTCGGCGTTCAAATCTTCCGGACGAATTCCCAAGTCCTGAGCCAACCATTCACTAATCAATACACTGTCTGCTCGCAGTTCAAGCTTCGCATCATTGCTCGGTTTCTCGCCCAACAATTCCACAGGCCCGAACGGCTTCGGCAACGTCGTCGGATCAGGAATCCCCGCGACGATCGAATACTTGGAGAACTTCTTCGGATCGCTTTCCAGCGTGATCAAGTTGACGAGATACGCGAGCACCGGCGATGACGCGACGTTGAGTTTCTTCGCGATCTGCTCCGCCGATTCTGCGAGCGAGTCTTCCAGAATCATTCGTTCGCTTTCGAGCGACACGTAACCGCGTTCGAGATTCGGCACGAGTCGCAGCACGAAGTCTTCCAACGTGATTGTCTCGCGCAATTGTCGAGTCAAAGCTTCCGCTGCCTCGACCGCTTTTTCTGTTT
>CAIJTL010001120.1 GCA_903823545.1 uncultured Planctomycetaceae bacterium | reverse complement strand
GCCCCCTTCGGTCTTGGCGATTGGAGCGAAGCGTTCCATTTGTTGCTGCATCTCGGCGGTCGAAGCCCCTTCGAGTTTCGGCCAATGCTTCTTGAGCAGTTCGGCCACGCGAGCCTCTTTGTGGAACGTCAGCTTGCGAACCACGTCGAGCGGAATCGCATCGGCTTTGACTTTGCCCGCATCGACCGCTTCCAGCCACTGGCGGCTCCATGCGGCTCGGCTGGAGAGCAAGGTTTGAGCGACAGACCGCACGTCATCGGGAAGCGTCCCGTAGATCGCGACGACGTCCGCTCCGATGCTTTCGTCTTTGAACGCCAGCAGCGATGTGAGGGCCGTTGATCGAATCTCATTGTCCTGCGCGGTCTTCATCACGGTGACGAGTGCCGCCATTGATCCAGCGGGTTGAACTTCGCCCAATGTTTGAATGAGTTCGATTCGACGAGCCTTCACATCGGCAGCAGCGACTTTATCCGCCGGAGTCGCCGCCGGTTCGACCGCGACCGTCTTGAGTGCCTCTTCGATAGCCGCAGCCTCTTTCTGTCGAACTCGCAGTGCGAGCGAGCCGCCACCGGCCGCGGTGATTTCGCGAACCAGATCGTCTGGCAAACCGCTCAGCGGGCGGCCCTTGAATGCAGTCTCAAAGCCTTTCAACAACTCCTTCTTGTGTTCGATCGTCGGTGCCTTGGCGAGCAACTTCGCACAGATCATCAAATCGTTTCGCGAACCACCTTGAGCAAACCGTTGCATGAGTCGTGCGACGAGATGCTTTTCGGCGAGCGGGCGTTTCCACACTTCCGCGTTATTAAACAGTGCGACGATGTCGGTCGCGTTTTTAGTCGCCTTGGATTCGATGGCCCACCACAACAGCAACGGGATGTGAATGTCGTCGGCATCTTCGTTGTGTGCCAGCAGCGCATCGATCAGCGGCAGCGCTTGATCGGCGGGCAATCGTTTTGCGGTCGAAGCCAGTTGGCTGCGGACTCGCACGTAAGTTTCAGCCTTCGCGACATCGACCAGCTTCTTGGCGATGGAGTCACTCACGCGAGTCTCTGATGCACGATGCCCGATGAGGTGCGCGTCTGCTTGAAATGCTGTTTGCTTTTCGGAGGTTGTGACCGAAGGTTGCCCGTTCGTCGAAGCGGCGACGGGTTGAACACGGCTCATATCGACGACCGGCTTTGCGGCAACCGCGAGAGTCATGTCGCCGAGCAGTCGCACGGTCCACTCGCGGACGAGCGGTTCTTTGTGCGAAAGCGCAACTTGAGCGAACGACTCATCGAGCGCACCGACTTGATACAGCGCCCACAGACATTCGAGCGAAAACTGGCCGACATTCTTTTCGATGCTCTGCTTGAGCAACGGAACGACCGTCGCATCCTTTCGTTGACCAATCAGCCGCAGAGCCGTTTGGCGATGCCATTTATTCGGATGTTTAAGGACTTCGACCAGCTCCGCTGACGTCTTCTTGGCGAGATCAAACGGTTTCAGAGCGTTGCTCACGTTCTTCGACTGCAAGCGATAAATGCGACCGTTGTCCTTGTCGATCAAGCCTTGAAAGTGCTGGTGATGTGCAATCTGCGGTTCGTACATGTCTGCCACATAGATTGCTCCATCTGGCCCCACTTTGACATCGACCGGGCGAAAGCGCTTGTCAGTCGATGTGATCGGAAAGCCGAGGTCTGTGGACTGGAACGACGAGCGATCGTCCTTGAAGTCCGCTTCAACAAGGCGACCTTGAAGCGGCTCAATCCCGAAGAGGTGACCGCGATACTTTTCGGGGAGAGTGACTCCCGCATACAGAATGAAGTTGTGCGTGAATCGTTGCACTGCCGCATGTTTCATCGCGGCGAAGTAGCCGTAAGCGTATGGGTTCGACAGCGGACCATGCTTATTGAAACCCTTTTGCGAATAGCCTCCCTGCACGTAATGAAAGCCGCGCGTGTCTCCGCCGTTGTGGCCGGAGAAGACGCGTCCCTCAGCGTCGATCTCGCATCCGAACGAGTTGCCGCCCCCTTCGGCGAAGATCTCAAATCGGCGAGTCGGCGGGTGATATCGCCAGATTAATTGCCCCATCGAATGAACCGGCAACTTGTCTAAGCCGGGACGAATCACCGCGCTGCTGGTTGTGCTCCCCTGGCAGCCATACAGCCAGCCGTCTGGCCCCCATCGCAAACTGTTTGCAACCGAGTGCGTATCTTCCAGGCCGAAGCCCGCGAGATGCACTTCAGGATCGCCGTCCGGCACATCGTCATGATTCTTGTCGGCGTAGTAGAGCAAGTACGGCGGGTTCATGATCCACACGCCGTCGCGGTCGATCGCGCAGGACGTCGCGAGATTCAATCCTTCGACGAACGACTTGTGCGAATCGAGCACTCCGTCGCCATCGGTGTCTTCGTGAATCGTGATCTTGTCGAGACCTGGCTCACCCTGCGGCGGCGGAAGCGGCACCTTGTCATAGACCGCTCGCAAGAACGCATCGCGACTGAGCATCTTCAGGCCCGCCGGGTACGGATATTGAATGTACTGCGCGACCCACAAACGACCTCGCTCGTCCCACGTCATGAAGAGCGGCTGTTTGACCTGTGGCTCAGCGAGCACCAATTCGAGCTTGAGATCCTCCGGCACCGTAAACGTCTTCAACGCATCATTCGGCGGCACGATCGGCGAGTAATCGGTCGGAGCTTTCCCGACCGGCGCACTGTGTGGCGAGGCGAGCACTTTGCTGAAGCTCGCCGGGTTCGACGGCAGTTTGTCTTTGTTCG
>CAIJTL010001119.1 GCA_903823545.1 uncultured Planctomycetaceae bacterium | reverse complement strand
TCGCGGCTGCTGGGCGTCCGCCGTTACTGGAGGAGCCCCACTTCCAAGGGCTTTGTTCCGAACCTGTGCCGGTGGCTTGCGAATAACCGTACCAGCGATGAGCGCCGCACAAACAATTCCTGCAAATATCAGGATCGCCATCAGTGGTCGCGATGCGAACCGACGCCAGGATTGCGGCCTCGGTCGCCTGTCGTCCGCGACGTCACGAATTGGCATTTCGGGAGTTGTCATAAGCTACTTGCCTTCCAGCTTCAGCAACTTGATCGCGTTGCCTCGGAAGATTTTGTACTGCACTTCTTCGGGGAGCTTCAGCGAATCGAGCAGCTCGAACTGCGGGATTTTTTGTTCGGGCATCAGGACGTCGGTGCCGAACAGCAGTTGGTCGGCGTTGCGGATCAGGAACTCGCGGCCGAAGTCCGGGTCGCGGGCGATCGCTTTTTCTCCCCCCGGTTCGGAGAGGTCGCCGTACAGGTTCGGATACTTTTTCATCAGCCGATCGAGTGCTCCACCGGGGGCGATTTTCTTGGGGACTTCGGGATAGCGACCAAAATCCTCGAACGTCGCGTCGCCGGAGATCGACGCCCAGAAGCCGGCCGCGTGGCCGATCAGCGGCAGCTTCGGAAACGCCTTGAGCACGTTCTCCAACCGCGGCAGGCCCGGCGTGTCCGGGTTGCGAATGTCGTCGAGATGAAACAGGATCGGCAGGCCGACCGCGTCGCACGCTTCGTACAACGCCATCTGCTGCGGAGCGTCGAACCACAGCCCGGTCTTGTGCTCACCCAGCCCTCGGCAGCCGGCGTCTTGATACCGCTTGAGGATGTCGATCATCCCCTTCACGCCGCCGACGTGCCCGGTCCGCTTGCCCGGCTCGGTGACCGCTCGCGGGTCGAGCGACGCGAACGGAATGATCCGCTCCGGAAATAGCCGGTACGCCGCAATCGCCGTCGTCACCGGCTGCGTGATCGGAGCCGACTCCGGCGAAATCAACGGCAGCACGCACGCCTTCTCCACGTCATGCTGATCCATGAACCGCACGAGCAACTCGGCCGTCAGCTCCTGCCCGAAGTAGAACGCTCCGAGATGCGTGTGGATGTCGATGTACTTGATCTTGCGAGCGGGTTTGTCACTGCCGAACAAGCGAGCCTGCGGCATGGCACAAGCTGCGACCGATGTCGCTATTGCCGAAAGAAACTGACGTCGCGGAAGTTGTTCGTGCATCTGCAATCTCCAACGAAGGAACTCGTGGGAATGATCATGATCACTTCTGATTGAGCCGGATGCGAATCTCGCCGCTCTTGGTGATGTAGGCTCGGAACAGGGCAGGGTAGTTGTAGGCGGTGGAGAAGCGGCCTGATTTGTCGAGGACGATGGCGGCTCCTTCGGCGTCGTCAGGTTTGGCCTTGAACGAGTTCTTCAGTTGCACGTTGATGACGTCGTTGGCGGCGGCTTGAGCGGTCACTCCTTTGTATTTCATTTGAGCGACGATCTCGTGAGCGACGGCGTAACGAATGAAAAACTCGCCGTGGCCTGTGCAGGAAATGGCGGCAGCCTCATTGTCGGCGTAAGTCCCCGCACCGATGATCGGTGAATCGCCGACTCGACCGAGCATCTTGTTGGTCATCCCGCCGGTCGATGTTCCTGCGGCCAGATTGCCAGCTTTGTCGAGTGCCACGGCGCCGACTGTGCCATACTCGGTCTTCTTAGGTTTCAGCGGGATGTCGTTCTCGATGCCGCTCCGCTTATTTTTCTCTTGAGCCTTTTCTTGCTCCAAGATTTCTTGAATCACTTTCCAACGATGTTCGGTCCAGAAGTATTTCGGATCGACGATTTCGAGCCCTTGTCGTTCGGCGAAGACTTCGGCACCGCGGCCGATCAGCAAAAGATGTTTGGACTTTTCCATGACC
>CAIJTL010001118.1 GCA_903823545.1 uncultured Planctomycetaceae bacterium | reverse complement strand
TCGAGATAACTGACGCTGACATCCCAGCCGACGAACGCCAGCGAGAGTCCCGCCAACAAGAATCCAGTGATCGTCATCCCCACCAAGATCCGTCCGCAGCGACCGATGACCAACAGTGGCAACGTCAGCAAAAGCAGCGTCGGTTTGTAAAAGCTCAAACCTAAGGCCATTCCTGCGGCAATCGGTCGGTTGCGACTGAGTAACAACCAGGCCACCGCATAGCTGAAAAAGCCGACGGCAGAAAGCTGCCCCCCCAACCAGCACTCCATCAGAAAGGGCTCAAACGACAGAGCCATCAGCATCATCAAGGTGGTCTGCTCGCGTGGAAGACTGCGAAGCGACCGGATCAAAAACCAAACTCCCGCACCAAACAGTCCCGCAGAGATTGCCAGCCATACGGCGACAGCGGCTTCGTAAGGAATATGAGTTAACGGGCGCAACACCCCCGCAACGAACGGAGGATGCACGTAAGGAATCGAATCGCCCTGATCGAGATTTGGTAACAACGCATGATAAAGCTGATCGTGGAGTTCGCGGTCATACAGCTTTGTTTCTTGCCCACGGTCGAGAATCTGCGCGGCAACATAGAAGCCAGCGAAGTCATTTCCCAATGGCGTTCCAAACCTTGTTTGACCACGATCCGAAGTCGCAAAGCTCATGCACAGCAAAACGCCGCCAACAGCCAATACCGCAATCGACACGAGCCGCAAATAGGCAGGCTGCAATCGTGCGTCGATCACTCGACGCAGTGTTTGAGTCAGACGATTCATCCCTGATGTCTCTGGATTGATAAATGTTTGTTGTCGATACGGCGAGCGTTTTACTCAGAACGCTCGAACCAGTCAGCAGCGTTTGCTTCAGCAATCGTTACACAGTCCAATACCCGCCTTCAGTCTCGCGAATCTTGGTTGATCCATTTCGCGCCGATCTATTTTGCAAGGTAACGGTTCATGTTTCAGGTCTCGCAGCATATTGATTTCTGTTATGGGCACCGCCTGTTGAACTACACGGGGAAGTGTCGCAATCTGCATGGACACAATGGGCGAGCGGTGATTGTGCTGGAGAGCGAAACGCTGGATGACCGTGGCATGTTGATGGACTTCACGGACATCAAAAAGGTGGTCCGAACTTGGATCGACGAGCAGCTCGATCATCGCATGATCCTGCATGAGGCCGACCCGGCCTTGCCGTATTTGAAGAGCCTTGGCGAGCCGTTGTTCGTGTTGCCAGTCAATCCGACGGCGGAGAATATCGCCAAGACGATCTTTGAATTCACAAAGTCGCAAGGCTTTCCTGTCGTCGAAGTCTCGTTGTGGGAAACGGCGAATGCTTTTGCCACGTATCGAGACAGCAAGTGAGCAATGGCCGAATCGAGAAGCCTGTTGCGCGAATTCTATGTCAAACAGGCAGGCGGCGGTCTCGATGAATCCCTCTCGAATCGAATGACTCAGGAACCGGCTTTATGCTTTTCTCTGTTGCTGTTCAATCAGCGAATCCGCCAGTGAAATCGTCTGGCGGCTTCACGTTGGGGAAGGGGATTATTGCGCTCTGGTTGTTGCTGTGGTCCCTCGCCACGATTGCGCTCGATGTAGCAGTTTTGGTGGCGGTGAGTCAGACAATGCTCACTTGGAATTATCCCGTCGCAAAAGGAACGATCTCGCAGAGTGAGCTTCGCCGTAACGCAGGTGAGACCGGCGACAAAGTTGTTGCCGAGGTGAAGTATCTGTTCCAAGTGGGCGATCGAAAAATTGCTGGCTCGCGAGTCAGTTTTTTTGACGTCGTTCGGATTCGACCGCGTGCGGCTGAGCAACTCATTAAGTCGCTGCCCGTCGGCAAATCGGTCGATGTCTATTTCAGCCCGGCAGAGCCATCAAATTGTGCGCTCGATCGATCTCTCGGTGGACGGCCTTTGTTTTTGGGCTTGCTCTTAATGCCATTGAATCTGGTGATGGTTGCAGGCTGGCGCTTTGCGGTGCGAGCTCAACGTGGCAGTCGCAATTCAATGATTCAACCTGACGGCAATCGCTGGATCGCTCGCAGATTGCACGGAAGCCCGTTGGCAGTTGCTTTAATTGTCGCAGGGGTGATCACCTTAGTCGCAATTATCTTGCTCAGTCCATCAGATGCTTCAGACAACCTTGCGGCGATGTCGATCGTTTGGGGAGCTTTGATCGGAATTCCGACGATCGCTTATTGGAAGACATCGGCTGCTATTCGCAAAGACTTACCGATCTTTATTGCGGACAACGATTCTCGGACGTTGATTTGGCCTTTGACCGCCGAAGACGGTTCCGAACAGACGACCCCAGCAGCGCAGATTCGCCGCGTAGAGATTGTGGAACAGTCCTCGCCAATGCCAGAGCGGGCGAGCGAGTTGAGTTACTTATTGTCTGTGACTTACGTCACTGACGAAGGTCAGATAACGACGCAAAGAGTGTTCGAGACTGCGAACGATAGCGATGCAGAAGAACTCGCAAGCTTTCTTGATGACTGGACGGGGCTCGGACAATTCCGGGAAGAGCCCGACTTGATCGACAGTTAAGCTCACAAAACGCCGGAGCCGAAGGATTCCTCGTCTTCGCAACTCAAACGAATTTTGGCCTCAGATGAGTCAGTTTGTGGCATTCTGAGAACGTGTGGTAGAGCAGGGCTGTTGCCTCCGCGAGCCGGTTGATCGATTCGATGGTTCGTGTCGCGACGAGTGAATTGCGTCGTCATCGGCTGTTCGTCGTCGTAATCGTCTTCGCCGTAATCGTCATAGCGGCAGATGTAGTCTGGCTGCTGTGCCAAGATCAGTTCTTGGTCGTAAGCCTCCATGACTTTGATTTGGATTTGTTCGCGGCAGTCACTGTTGATCGGATGGGCGATGTCGGCATAAAGCTTCGCTCGACCGTCGATATCTTTAATGGACCGGTCTTCGCGGAGAGCCTCTCCGCAGTGGTTGCAATATCGTGAGCGAAGGTGATTCTTGTTATGGCAGCGAGAGCAGCGATCCATCAGCCGACGGCTTGGCATGGCCACGAACGAACCTTTGCCTCCTTGGATAATCTTTAAGTCACGGATAACAAAGCTGGCATCGAATGTAATCGAGCAAAATCCGAGCAGTCGATCGTTGGGATCATTCATTAACTTCACGCGAACTTCGGTGATTTGCACAGCAGCACTCCTTCACTGAACGAAGACCATTCCGTCGCTCTGATGATGAATTTTCGTCGAAACGGCGGTCGAGGCGTGCCGGTTCAACGACATAAAAAGAGCCGAGCCTCGTAGAGACGAAGGTCGGCTGAAAACACGGAGTTGAGTTGCTCGAGGAAACGAAACGTGGCCGCTGCAAGACTCGACAACCTGATCGCACCGCGTCGTCTCGCCGCAGGCAAGAGACACGTGAGACCGCATAATGTGCGGATCAGGGTTGAGTCGAAGCCACAAAGACATGGTCGCATCCTGTCGAACGGATTTGAGCCGCGAGCGACTCTGCCTGTTCGCGCTGGGAGCAAATTCCGAAATAGGAAGTTCCGCTGCCGCTCATTTGATGTCCAGCAAACGGTAGCCGATCGAACAAACGCCGCAGTCGAATCACATCCGAGTTCAGTTCCTCGGCGGGAGATTGCAGTGCGTTGAACAATCGGGATGCAGCCAGACTGAGTCGGCCAGCATACAGAGCGTCAACAAGCGGGCGAACCGAATGTGGTTCGGTCGTGGGGCGGCACTGACGAAAGACGGCCGCCGTCGAAAGCCCGCTCGCAGGTTTAGAAATC
>CAIJTL010001117.1 GCA_903823545.1 uncultured Planctomycetaceae bacterium | reverse complement strand
TTGTTTTCTTCTTTGCGAACTTCTGCCAACCGCTCGACTTTCTTGAGCAACTCGTCGGCGGTCGTCTTTTCGTTTAAGGAAACCGTCTCGACGTACTCGTCATCGTCCGGTCGGACAACGGTGTCCGGGTTCGGCATCGTGAGTGTCAGCAGCGAGTCCCAGACTTGTTCGGCCGTCATGCGGCGGAGCAGGGGGCCGGGGAACAGATAAGGCTTTTCGGGATCGAGTTCACCGTAGGTCGCCGCTCGCTGATATGTCTTCGAGTAGTAAATGATTCGTTGAAACTCTTTGAGGTCAAACTCCAACCGAACCAATTCTTTAGCGAGGAATTCCATCAGTTCTGGGTTCGTTGCTTTCGTCTCGTCCTTCATGTCATCGACCGGCTCGATGAGCCCGATCCCCATTGCCTTCTGCCACAGTCGATTCGCCATCGTCAGCGGAAAGCGTGGGTTGTCGCCGGTCGCCACCCAATCTGCGAAGACTTTGCGACGTTCGCCGTTGTTGATCTTTTCGGGAGCGGTGCCCCACAGCACGGACGGAGTCGCGAGCTGTTCTGGCTTCGCGTTGCTGTATTGGTAGTCGTGCGGGAACTTCAGTTGCTTCTTATCGTTGTTCGTCACGCCGTTGCGATTCAGCCGCATCAATTGCTTCGCCTGTCGAGCCTCATTCGATTCTTTGCCGTCTTTGCTCGAAGCCTTGTCGATGTCCTTGTTGTTGATGCTGATTTTCGTGGAGGGTCGGTACTCGATTCCGGCAGTGAAAGCTGCGAGCGAATAGAATTCCTTCTGAGTCCACTTGTCGAACGGATGATCGTGGCACTGAGCGCAACCGATGCGGGTACCGAGAAAAATTCGGACGGCGTTGTTGAGGTTGTCCAGCGGCATTCCCGGGTCACGCAGTACGAAACCCGCTGCCGGCTCTTCCCACACGCGACCTTCAGCGGTCAGCATGTCA
Source organism: uncultured Planctomycetaceae bacterium (assembly GCA_903823545.1). Lineage (GTDB taxonomy): Bacteria > Planctomycetota > Planctomycetia > Planctomycetales > Planctomycetaceae > SXKJ01. The sequence goes on along the minus strand of CAIJTL010001117.1, from coordinate 852 downwards.
TGGACCATCGCGTCCCACGGTTCGTTGTCACGCAGGCACTCTTTGATCCAATCGGAATACGGCCGCAGATAGTTGTCGTTACCCGCTCGATCAACGAGTCGCAGAATATCCGCCACCCAGTCATACATCTGGCTGGCGTATCCAGGCCGATTCAGCAAGCTGTCGATGAGCACGATCCGATTGCTTTCGGACTTGTTGGCGAGAAACGTTTCCGTCTGCTTTGAGGTCGGAATTGTCCCTGTGATGTCGAGATACACGCGGCGAACAAAGTGCTCCGGCGAAGCCATTTCGTTCGGTTTCTGTCCGGCCTTCTTCAACCCCGCTTCGACCAGCGAGTCGATCTTCGCTGCCGAGCGGATCGCCGCATCGCGTAGTTCTGGCTTGACCGGAGTGATCTCGACCTTCGTCTTCTCCGCACCAGTCGGCAGATTGCTTTTGGGAGCTGCCGGTTTTGCGCCACGCTTCATGCTTGCTTTGGTCTTGCCGCGTCCTTTGAAACTTTGAGCCGCTGCCGTTTGATCGGTTCCGAAATCAAGCAGTCCAATACCGATGGCAACAATGCTTGTCGCCAAAATCATGAGAGTTCGATTCATCACGTTCTCCTGAGCCGATCCGGACGTCGGTTCGATGTGTGTCGGAATCATGTCACCCGTTGCTCGCTGAAACAATTCAGAGCCATCGAATTTGCGGCCAATCACGGAGTATCCTGTTCCGATCTTACTTTTAGAAAGCAGTCACTCCGGAACTAACGATGTTTTCACGCAACGTTTTATTTGGTGCTCTTCCTGTTTTTCTTGCAAGTTGCGGGATGCTCTTCGGCGTTGCTCGACAGGCCGACGCGGCTGAGGCTCC
>CAIJTL010001116.1 GCA_903823545.1 uncultured Planctomycetaceae bacterium | reverse complement strand
TCGGTCGCTACCATCCCACCTCTTTCCGTAGTCCGCCCAATCGGGCGACGCGGCGATTTGTCCCACGAGATGAGCCTCGATGACCGACTCCGACCGAAAACCTCCTGAAAGTTCTCCGCATCCACCCAAGCCTCGGCCGCCACAGCGCGACGACGATGATTTGCCCCGTCCTTCTCCGTGGGGGCCGATCTTATTGATCGGCGTCGTCCTGACGCTGTTGTTGTTCGTCAACTGGCGTCCATTCAATTCGTCCGGCCCCGAAGTCGACTACAACTTCTTCTGGAAGCAACTCGATGCGGACAACATCGCGGAGTTGACGTTCACAGGCCCGCTGGTCAATGGAAAGTGGAAGAAGGTTCCAGAAGTTCCTGCCAGTCAGAAAAAGCTTTCAGAAACGTTCAGCCTGCGTCTTCCTGATCCAGCTCGTGACGATCAAAAGCTGGCCGATTTGCTGCGTGAACGAGACGTGAAAGTCAAAGCAGAAGACAGTGCTCCGGCGCTGTTCGGCCAAATGATGACAGGAACGCTGCTGCTGCTTGGCATGTTGGCGATCTTTTTCTTCGTGATGCGACGCTCGATTGATCCTGCGGGGACGGCGTTTATCGGTAGTTTCGGGCGAGCTGGCGCGAAGCGTTTCAAGCAGACCGATCAGCGAACGACGTTTGCTGATGTAGCTGCAATGGAGCAAGCCAAGCTGGAATTGACAGAGATCGTCGACTTTCTGAAAAGCCCGGACAAATTCCACAAGCTCGGAGCACAGATTCCGAAGGGCGTGCTGCTGATGGGTTCGCCGGGAACCGGCAAGACGTTGTTGGCTCGCGCGACGGCTGGCGAAGCGGGAGTGCCGTTCTTTTCGATGAACGGTTCAGAGTTCATTCAGATGTTCGTCGGCGTCGGAGCGAGTCGCGTTCGCGATTTATTTCAACAGGCAAAAGAGAATTCGCCGTGCATCATTTTCATTGATGAAATCGATGCCGTCGGACGTGTTCGCGGTGCCGGTCTCGGAGGCGGTCACGACGAACGCGAGCAAACGCTCAATCAAATCCTCAGTGAAATGGACGGCTTCCAAGCGACTGAGAGCGTCATCGTCCTCGCGGCGACGAATCGGCCAGATGTGCTCGACCCAGCATTGCTGCGGCCAGGCCGGTTCGATCGACACATCACGATTGATCGACCGACAAAAGAAGGACGCCTCCAGATCCTCAAGGTGCATGTGCGCAAAGTTCCGCTGGCGAAGGATGTGGATTTGGCTGACGTTGCAGCTTCAACGATCGGCTTCTCTGGCGCGGAGTTGAAAAACCTCGTCAACGAAGCGGCCCTTCATGCCGTCCGATCAGATCGGTCGGAAGTGACTGCGGAAGACTTCGATGTCTCCCACGATCGCGTGTTGATGGGCGCAAAGCGTGAAGAGATTCTGACTGAGCATGAGCGATCAATGACCGCCTACCACGAAGCGGGGCACGCTTTGATTTCTTGGCATCTGCCCGACGTCGATCCGGTCCACAAAGTGACAATCATCCCGCGTGGGCGAGCCTTAGGAGTCACACAACTTTTGCCTGAAGAGGACCGCTACCACTACGGTGAACGGCGCATGCACTCTCAGATGGCAATGATCATGGGTGGCCGAGCGGCAGAGAAATTGATCTTCGACGAGTATTCCGCCGGTGCTGAAGATGACCTGAAAAAGGCGACTTCGCTTGCCCGCCGCATGGTGGCTCACTGGGGAATGAGCGAACTGATCGGCCCCGTCGCGTTCCGACAAGGGGAAGAGCACCCCTTCCTCGGCAAAGAGATTCACGAAGCGCGTGAATTCAGCGAAGAGACCGCTCACACCATCGACCAGGAAGTGCAACGATTTCTGAACGATGCGGCTAACAAAGCGTCAAAACTTTTGACCGAACACCGCGACCAGCTCGATGCGATCTCAAAAGCGCTGTTAAAAAACGAGAGCATCGACCACGCCGACATGGTGAAACTCCTGGGTGAGCCAGTTCCACGAACGAGCCGTTCGGTAAGTGCGTAACAGTGCGCCACTGCCCCACCGAGCTTGCCTCGGTGGAAACGGGCCTTTGCACTACATCTGTACTCACTTGAGATACAAACCCACGTAGTACAAAAACCTGCGAGCCACTGAGACGAGCTCAGTGGGGTTGGTTCGTTTGCTTATTGCTGCTCCGCTCGCCTGTATGTTTCCTGAGTGTCACGGCTGGAATAATCGATGGCATTGATTCCGGTGGCGGTCGGATGGCGCAGACCGAACGGATTTGTCTGGATTGCTTAAAACTTGCAACAACGCGCTTTCGCAGGCCCCGTTGTCGGGAATAATGTCATGCCCGATTGGTCGGGCTTTGAATGCTGGGAAGCGTTCGCCCTCG
>CAIJTL010001115.1 GCA_903823545.1 uncultured Planctomycetaceae bacterium | reverse complement strand
CGCCGCTCAAATGGCAGATAGCGAGTTAATCACAGAGTTGTACTTGGCAACGTTGTCTCGCTTGCCGACCGAGTCCGAATTGGCGGCCACTCAGAAACACGTGACCGCCGCAACGAATCGCACAGAAGCGTTTGAAGATTTCTTGTGGACGCTGCTGAACTTTTCGGAGTTCAGCTATCAGCATTAGTCCGGTGAGGATTTCGTGGCTTCGCTGTCTGTAATGATCTAACGCGATGAAATCTGGCGAGACAGAAAAAACTCCGTGATTTCCCTGCGATCCGTGTCCAACACCTTTTGCAAGGAAAAGAATTGGACTTGGTTGTTAGGAGGACACGGATTCGTCAGTACTTCTCGCGAACCGGCGTGATTGATTGAGTCTCGCTATCGTGAAGTGCGGAACGGTGAGGCGGGCAGGCTCTCGCCGTTCATCAGGTTGGGCGCAGCGATTTGATCCCAGCCGAATCGGACTGCCGCAGGTTCGGCGATTTTGTCGCTGGAAACGATAACCGAATTACCGTCAATCGTGGCTGTCGCATCGACAAAGTCACCGTCTTTTCCCGCGACCGAAAACCAAGACAACGGCTTACCGTCTCTTGATTTGAGTCCGGTGCCCACGTGGTCGAATTCAAGTCTGACCTTGTTCCCCTCGACCTTCATCGACTTGTAGAGCGGGCCGGAATAAACGAGTCCGTCTTTGCCATAGGTCTTCGCCAACGCCCACAAAGCGAGTCGCTTTCCGACGTCTTGCTTGTTCTTCGGATGGATATCGTCGAGGTTCGTGATGTCGGTGGTCACCGCCATGCCGGTATTTTTCATTGCCAGCGTTTTGGTTTGTGCTTCCCAAATTTGAGGGAGCAGATGATTCGGGTCGGTCATCGGCGGACGGACATATTTGTAAGGAGCCAATTGGACGTACAAGAACGGAAAGTCTCCTTGAGCCCAAACGCTGCGCCAGCCGTTGATCAGCGCGTGCATCTTTTGCTCGTAAGCAACACCTTCACCGCGATTGGATTCGCCCTGATACCACAGTGCTCCACGAATCGCGAAAGGAACGATCGCGTGAACCATGCCGTTGTAAAGATGCGTCGGAGCACCTGCATTTGGTTGAACGCCTTCTGGCTTCGCTTGCTGAGCTTTCACCTGTTCTGCAATTGGCTTCAGCGATTCGACGGATTCAAAACCGGCAATCGGTGTCCACGGCTCAATGCGAGTTCCGCCCCACGATGTGTTAATCAAGCCAACTGGAACGTTGAGTTCTTTGTGAATGTGTCGACCAAAGAAGTACGCCACGGCGGAGAAGTTGCCGATCGTCTCTGGCGAGCAAACTGACCATTCGCGGTCGAGCACCACTTCCGCCTGTGGTGTCACACCCGGCACTTTGCGAACGTGAAAAATCCGAATGTTGGGATACTTCGCTGCGGCGACTTCTTCCGCCGGGTTGGCTGAGGCCGTCACAGGCCATTCCATATTTGACTGACCCGACGCGACCCAAACTTCGCCGATCAGGATGTCAGTCAGCTTTACTTCGTTCTTCCCTTTCACGACCAACTCGTGTGGGCCGCCGGCGGTCATTTCTTTCAGTTTGACCGACCACTTGCCGTCCGCACCGGCTTTCGTTGAAGCCTTGTTGTCACCGATTGAAACCGTCACCTCCTCGCCAGCATCAGCCGTACCCCAAATCGGCAGCGGAGCTTTTTGCTGCAAGACCATGTGGCTTGCAATGACCTTTGGCAGTTTGACGTCTGCCTGGGCAATGTTGCTTGTCGCAACCAAACTCAATGTGACCGCAACCCAACTTAATAACGAATCAACGCGTTTCATGATGCAACCTCGAAGGAAAAGGCCGACGCTCACCAACCTTGGTGGCAGTTTCGTGAGCCATTCCTAAGAGTGTTCGCTCAGAACGTCAACTCGCAGTGCATTTTGAATTGACCGATTAGGCGGCCTTCGCCTGTTGGACTAGCAGCAGCAATTCTGCGATAGACCGAACTCCGAGGCGACGCATCAGTCTAGAGCGTCGGTCTTCGATGGCGCGCAAAGTCAGGTGCAATTGAGCGGCAATTTCTTTGTTGGTCAGACCGAGCGGTATCAACGCCAATACTTCTTGCTCGCGTGGCGTCAAATTGTTGAGCCGTTCGCGGACAAGGTCACGTTCTCGAGCGCGTTCGCGACGTTGATGGTCTAGCTCGATTGCTTGAAGGATTGTTTGTTTCATCGTTTCGAGACCGAATGGTTTCTCCAAAACGGTCAATGCGCCACGACTCATTGCTTCAACAGCCAGCGGGACATCGGCATGTCCGCTGATGATGATGACTGGCAACTCGCACGCCCGTTCGCGCAACGACTTCTGAAGCTCCAGTCCGCTCATCCCCGGAAGCCGAATGTCTAAGACCAGACAGCCATCGTTCTTGAATTCCTCAGCACCTATCGAGAGAACAGCTTCAGCCGACGCAAACGTCAATACGCGAAGCTGCATCATGGTTACCAGTGATGAGATCGCTCGAGTGACGGCGATATCGTCATCCACCAAAAACACAGTCGGTCTAGAAATCATCTTAAGAATTGCCTTGGTGAGTCACCGGTGTGAACGCCCGCCGGCTGCCTAACTTGCCTAACACGGGAGATTGAAAGCGAACCGCGTGCCGAACTGTTTTACGCCTGCGCAGCCCCCGTCATTTATCAATGTCAAATTTCCTCCGTGAGCCTCAATGATCGATCGCGAAATATTCAGCCCCAACCCTAATCCGTGTGGCTTCGTCGAAGAGAATGCTTCGAATAATCGTTCGCGTTGCTCCGCCATAAGCCCTGGGCCAGTGTCTGTCACTTCCACAACAATTTCGCGAGTCGGTGAATGCGCTAATGAAGATCGCGAGGCGATATTGATCAGTCTCTCATCAACGTTGCTCATCACGAGGGCATCGACGGCATTTTGGAGCAAATTCAGAATGACCTGCTGAATCTGGATTCGATCGACTTCAACCAATGGCAAACCATCTTCCATTTGTAAGCGAAGCTCGACGTCGGCCTCTCTGGCTGCCGGTTGAATCAATCTCACGCAGTCTTGAATAAGAGTATTCACCTCCGTCAGCTGACGCTCGGACGGCGCTCGCCGAACGAGGTCTCGTAACGCTCGAACGATCATGCTCGCACGGTGTGACTGCTCGGTAATCTCTTTGAGCGACCCTTTCAGCAAGCCACCTTCGGGGGCCGATGACGTAGCTTCAATTGCGGCGAACAGCTCACTAGCGATTTCCGCTTGCAACGCAATTGCCACGAGCGGCTGATTCAATTCATGCGCGAGCGATCCCGCCAAACACTCGGCGGTTTTGGTCCGACTGAGATGCGCTAGGTCAGCGAGATGCCTACGTTGAGCCTCAGCAGCCAGGTTTCGTTGTCGACCAAGAATGGCCGTCACCCAAATCACAAACAACGCCAGGCAACGATTAACGATGACCTTCCACCATTCTGTCGTTCCAGGCCCCGGCGAGATTGCGATGTCCACGATCGTGAGTACCGAGCACAACGCAGCGACACAATAAACGAACCTAGCAGAGTTCGACCGCAACGCGACTAGGATCACTACCACATACGGAACACCGCCCGCGACTCCGAGTGGCACTAGCGCATCGATGACAAAATTCAGTGTTGCTAAAAACAGGACAACAACGAGCGTTGACTTCTCAGTAAGTCGGCGAGCAGAAACCGCAGGGCGGGATGTGAGAAGTTTTGTCATGGTGGGAGTTGTCATCTGCAAACTTGATTCCACCAATTCACGAGGGCACTTGAATGCCCTATCGAATCACGCAGTTAGAGACCCTAAGGATTGGAGCGTTTGCGACGGTAATCAGTGGTGCTTGGTAAAGATTATTGCCCGCAACGACAAAATCAGACGACATGATTTTGCAGACCATGCCGAGTTGAGAGATTAGCCCTCGCAAGAGGGCTTAGCTCTAATTCAAGGATTGAACTTTCATGCGACCTCTCGTTCTGAGGCATCGACTGGTTGCAGTTGCAGTGGTTTCCATGTCAGCGCTATCGGTAATGCTGATGAGTCTCCCGGCAGGAAGTCTTGCCCAAGATGTTGACTCGTCGGGGACGCAGATTAGCTTGATTGCCTCACCCGCTCAGATCGAAGAGGCGGGTAATCCCCCAAGCCCGTTGACTCAAACGGCTTTCGAGAATCTTGCAGCAGAAAACCTCAATGCAAGTGCGAACAACACCGCACATACGCCGTGCGGACGTCCCGACTGCCCGCATTGCAATCCGGCTCCATCGAAACCGGCCCCCTCGATTCTGCCCTGGAAGGCTCTCTATTTCGACAACGATTTTTCCTACAAGGGCAAACCTAATGCCCCGCACTTTCTCGGAGAGGAGTTGAAGAACATTCCGCTCTTCGACGATTGCTGCGAACCCAGCGGGATCACGATGTCTTACGGCGGAGAAGTTCGGCACCGTTACATGAATGAAGACCATCGCCTGCGGCCGGGCGGGCCAGGACGCAGCACTTACGACCTCCTGCGTTGGCGACAGTACGTTGACATGAAATACAAGGACGAAGTTCGTGTGTATGTCGAAATGATTGACGCGTCGATCTACAAGAACGAACTCCCCGTCACTGGTATTGATGAGAACCGCTGGGACATTCAGAACGCCTTCTTCGACGTGAAGGTCGCCGAACGAGATAGCAAGCCGGTCTACTTTCGAGCGGGCCGTCAAGAGTTGTTGTACGGAACTCCGAGCGCCGTCAGTCCCGGTCAGCAAGTGATTTCGCCGCTCGATTGGGCGAACACGCGCCGTAGCACAGAAGGCTTCCGGCTCATTAATAAAGGGGAGACGTGGGACTTAGACGCATTTGCCGTTCGACCGGTGAATACCGCGAATCCGACGGGAGCAGCAGGAGGTCGTTCGGCGACAACGAGCGTTTTTAAATACGACAACAAATTCGACGAAGCCGATTACTCGCGCTGGTACAGCGGCCTCTACACGGTCTATCGCGGGATCAAAGACCAAACGATCGAGCCGTACTACGTCTGGCTGCAAACCGACACGATTAACCACGACGCAGGTTGGGCTGACGGTAATCGTCACAACGTCGGCTTACGTTGGACTGCGACAAAGCCGCTCAAAGATGAATGCGATCAACCGTGGGGCGTGTTGGCATCCGACGTAGAAGGGGCGTACCAGTTCGGCAATGACAACGGCAAGAACGTGCAGGCCGGATTCTTCACCGCCAAATTGGGAGGCACTCTCTCGCAAGTGCCTTGGACTCCGAACTTGAGCATGACTTACTACTGGGGTTCGGGTGACAGCAATGCGAAGGATGGCAAGAATTCGACTTACGACGTCTTGATCCCACTGAATCACGCTTATTGGGGAATCATCGACAACCTGTCGGGGCAAAACCTCAATCAAATTGGGATGCAAGGAACAGTGAAGCCTCACGCCAAATTGACCTGTTTAGGAGCCATGCACTGGTTCGATCTGAACAACAACGGCGACAAGGTTTACAACGTCGCCGGTGCTCCAGTTGGTGTGGCGGGGACCGGGAAAAATGTCGGTAATGAACTCGATATGATTGCGACCTACGCCTACAACCCGAACTTCGATGTGCAGTTGGGCTACAGTTGGTTCTGGTACGGCCCTCACTTCACCGGGGCAAATTCCAAGATCGCTGGCAAGACTCTGCAGGACGCCACGCAACTCTACCTCCAGACGTCGCTTCGTTATTAGTCGATTGACGCTTCAGTGCGTTTGGGGCTTGGAGACCATTGTCTCTACACGCCAGGTCTTACTTGCTTCAAGTCGATTCTGAGACCTCTTTCCGCAGGCAGAATGTCGCCGCCGAGTTAAAACTCGGTGGCGTTTTTCTTGCGCGGGCACCAACTGGCTATAACTCGGCTTTGGCACACACTCGTGCCTCAATCATGCTCGCAGTCTGCTGCAAAGTTGTGCGATTATGTGGCGAGTCACAGGTCATTAAGCGTGGTCAACTGCGTATTTTGCGATGCTCTCAACTTCTGGTATGCAGCGTGCTGCAGGGGCCTCGTTCACGCTCGGACCGCATGTGGCAAGGCTCCTGTAACCGGGAGTAAAGAGCCTCAGGAATGAGGACATGAGTCAGGAGACAGGTCATGGTGATGTCATCGACAATGCTTCTCGAAGCAAGCGGCAATCATAGTGGGTCGCAGCTTCATGTGTTTGAGTTGTCACCATTTGAATTTCGTTTGCT
>CAIJTL010001114.1 GCA_903823545.1 uncultured Planctomycetaceae bacterium | reverse complement strand
GTTTGCTGGAATTTGTGCCCACGGCCAGACGGGCAGCCTTGCCAAGCCGATGAAAACGGCAACGTGCCGGAGTGTCCGAACGAATTCAAACTTGGCGACCAACCATACGCCGCTCGGGCCATGAGCGATTGCCTCTATCAGTGGCGTGCCTCTGATCAATGGCACAATCCGCTCTATTTTGAAGACCCAGCGTTGGAACGCTACGGCCACACGCATCACGAATTGGTTCAGCCGTTTGTTTCGGTCGCTCGGTTCGGTGTGCAGTTCGCTGGATTGCCGTACCAAATGGCGATCGATCCGGTTTGCAAAAAGATGTACACGCTCGGCTATTACCGACCTGGCGAATGTGCCCCGAAGAAGTACTACCAAATTCCATGGAACACCCACGCAGCGGCAACGGAAGCTGCTGCATGGACCGGGTTGTTCTTTATCTTCCCGTAAAAGTTCGGCTGCACTGCTGTTAACTTTGAAAAGCCCGACGTCTTCGCGATGTCGGGCTTTTTTCACGCGCGATCAAATCGGCCTCGGTTCCATAACCGGAAAACTCGGCCTGTTGGCCGCACGGTTTGTGGTGCATTTCATCCCCGACGCTTGCCACTGCGATGCGGCTCTGTTCTGTTATGCGACACAAATTGGCCGAAATGAGGCGGATTGCTTCGACGAACTCCGTCTGATTTTGGTGAAACAGCCGTTGGCTGTTTCTTTCGCAAACAGATTCAATCGCAGGACACCATGCAAGAGACACCTTCGCAAAGCTTGGCCGATGACCTTCTTCGCCGCTTGGACGATTTGATTTCAGACGCCGAACGAAAGACCAAGCCTCTTGAAGTCGACCCATATCGCAGCCAACTCTTTGAGTTGTTCGTGATCGCTGACGCCAGCGGCTTGATGGCCGATGGCTCGACTCCCGACCTCTCACCGGATGGAGTGAGCCGAGCACTTGCACAACGCTGGGGACTCGCTGCCGCCGCGACATCGTCGCATCTCACGCAAAGCAAGCTTTCTCCGGAGCACCTTTCTAAGATGCGGTTGCTGTGGTCATTCCTTCGAATGTGGATGGAGTGGCAATACGCCTGGAGCCGTTGGTCGGAGTTTCGCGGCGAGGCGGCAAAACAACATCAGTCTGTGCCCTCCGAAGTCAGTCAGTAGCCCTAAGCCCACGGTCATCGCTCGTTCCGGCCATGCAAATCGAACGAAGACAAACGCTCACGATTTGATCTATGCGAACGGAAACGTGAGCCACAAAGAGACGACGTGAATACACCCTCTGCACCGCTCGACGTTTTGGTTGTCGCTCCGCATCCCGATGATGCTGAAATCGGCGTCGGCGGAACCATCCTCGCATGTCGTCAGCAAGGGTTGCGAGTTGGCGTGATCGAACTCACGACCGGCGAGCCGACTCCACACGGTTCTATCGAACGCCGAGCGAATGAAACCGCCGCCGCAACCAAGATTCTTGGACTCGATTGGCGAGCAAACCTTGGCTTGCCGAATCGCAGCTTACAAGCTGATCTCGAATCACGCAGAGCACTCGCCTCGGTCTTTCGACTGACGCGCCCCAAAATCATCGTCGCTCCTTATTGGGAAGACGCACATCCCGATCACGTCGTGGCCAGCCGATTGGTGGACGATGCGCGTTTTTGGAGCAAGCTTTCAAAAACGGACATGTCTGGCGACGCGTACTGGCCTCCGAAGATGCTCTACTTCTTCAGCATTCATTTGCGAATTCACCCGAAGGCTGCGTTCGTATTCGACATCACGCCGCACATTGATCAAAAGATGGCGGCGATTCGTTGTTATGAGTCGCAGTTCATCACGGGGCGTGAGCAAGTCTTTCCGACAGCCCTTGATGACATCCGCGATCGAGCCCGCTATTGGGGATGGACCATCGGGACTTCATTCGCCGAACCGTTCGCATGCCGAGAAGAAATTGGTTTGAACAATCTGAAAGCACTGTTGTGATGTCATGCCAAGCGTGCGAGTTGAATTCTTCGGTGTCCCTCGACATCAGATTGGCGTGACTGCAATCGATGTTGAGCCAAAGACAATGGTCCTCGGCGATGTACTGTCGGCAACCGCGGCCGCTCTTCCTGAATTTGCCCAACACTGCCTTGATGGCTCACAACTGAAACCAGGATTGCTTGCCAATATCAACGGTCACCGCTTCACAACAGATATTGCAACGTCGCTTTGTCATCATGACTCCGTGTTAATTTTGTCATCCGACGTTGGCGGCCACTAGAAGCTGTTTCAAAACTGCTTTACTAACCCGAAGCGTCAGCGAGGGCGCCGGCAAATCACGTGTGGAATC
>CAIJTL010001113.1 GCA_903823545.1 uncultured Planctomycetaceae bacterium | reverse complement strand
TCCCCCACGTTCTGGCGAACGTGGCTTCGTTTGCTGCTCTGATCGCTGTCGCTCTGGCTTCTGCCCCGCTCCACGCCGCCGATTCCGCGCCGACTGGTGAAGTCCGCGATGTCATTCTCATGCTCGACAACGGGCCTTTGCATTTGCGAGTGCATGTGGCGGTTGGTGGGATGTCGCCGCAGGAGGCTCGGCGGGCGAGTTTGGATCGGTTGGTGAAGTCGCTCGATGCCGATGGCGACGGCAAGTTGTCTCAGAAAGAGGCTGAGCGATCTCCGCTGTTTCGTGAGAAGCAGCGTCCGAAAGCGGAAGCGTTTCTCAAGGACATCGGCGTTTCGACGGCGTTCTCCCGCAAGGACATGGAGCAGCGATTTGAGCGGCTTGGGGGCGAGACGGTCGTGTATCGCCAGAATGCCAGTTCGTCGGAGAGTGACAACGCGGTCTTCAAGTTGCTCGACGCGAACAAGGATGGCGTGGTCGATGCGATCGAAATGCAAGACTCAGTGGACTTGCTGCTCGCGAAGGATGCGGATGATGACGAGTGCGTGACGCTCGACGAGTTCGCTCCGCCGCCGACCACGAACGCGGAACAAATTGCCGTCGCGATGAATCAGCCTCGACCGGCCACTGCGACCGTCGCCGACTTGCTGCGCGACACGAATCAAACATTGCTGCCGGCCGAGATGCTGCGGAAGTTCGACAAGGACCGAAACCGCAAGCTCTCGCCGGAGGAATTGTCTTGGACGAAGGAACGAGTCGGGACGTGTGATACCGACAAAGATGGGCAGCTCAATTTGAAGGAACTCGGCGGGTTAAAGAACTCGCCGGTCGATATCGAGTTGTCGGTTGATGTTGTCCGCAAGGAAGGGCAGTCGATGTTGAAGACGCTCGGCGCGGCGACCAATCGCACCGACAACGAACGCGCGCCGGACCTCGCCACGATCAGCTTGCCGACCGCCGTCGTCGCATTCTCGTCGCGCGAAGTCGATCCGTTTGAAGCCTCGATGGCGATCGCGTTGAGGACGTTTAACGAACTCGACACCGACGCGAACGGCTATCTTGACAAAGATGAAACGATGCTGCGCGAACGCTTCGGCCGCGGCCTGTTCGATCAGATCGACGCCGACGGCGATGGCAAAATCTTCGGCGAGGAGATGAAGGAATTCATCCGATCTCGTGGCGAGCCGGTCGCGACGACCTGTCAGATCACAGTGTTTGACGACGGGGCCGGATTCTTCTCAACGCTAGATTCCAACGGCGATCGCCGCATCTCAATGCGTGAGATGCGTTACGCCGACAAGACGCTCGCCAAGATGGAGCGAGACGACAAACCGGGGCTCGCCGAAACCGAACCGGCACGCCGCTACCGCATCGAGTTCGCGCGCGGCGTCTTCAATCCGTTCGGCAATCCCGAACGACAAGTCAACGTGCGAATGTCAACCGCCGTGGCCGAAGTCATTAAACCACGCCCCGTTGGCCCGATCTGGTTCCAACGCTGGGACCGCAACAACGACGGCGACATCACCTGGCGAGAATTCCTCGGCCCACGCGACGCCTTTGAACAACTCGACGCCGATCGCGATGAGTTGATTGATCCGAGGGAAGCCGAAGCGGCGAACGCGTTGGCGGGAAAATCTGGAACCCAAGCTCAGAAGTCTGAAGCCAACTTGAACAGTCAAAGTCCGAATGCTTCGCGAGGAAAAACGGAAGACAGTTTGGAACACTAGAGCGGTTCCAAGAATGCTGTAGCGGACCTCGTGAGAGTTCTGCCCTGAAATCTCACGATTTCAACTACTTTTTGCCGCTACACCCAGATGGAACCGCTCTAATCCGCGCTAATCTTTGCTAAAGGAACAGCAGCATCTGGCCGGATTAGTGGTCATTAGCGGAGATTAGTGTTCCTGAATCTTTATCGGATCCCATTTAACTCTGATGGACTTCAACGATGCCAAACGCCCCCACCAACGACGATGCCGCGGCAGTCGCGAGACTTCGCGAAGCTCGAACCAAAATCAAAAAAGAATTGGCCAAGATTGTCATCGGGCAGGATGAGATCATCGACTCGCTGCTGATCGGGATGCTCTGCAAAGGACACATCCTGTTGCACGGTGTGCCGGGGTTGGGGAAGACGTTGATGGCTCGGACGCTGGCGAGGACTCTGCAAATGGAGTTTCGTCGCATCCAGTTCACT
>CAIJTL010001112.1 GCA_903823545.1 uncultured Planctomycetaceae bacterium | reverse complement strand
GCTCGCGCGTCGTGCTGGTGAGAGCAGCGTCGAAGACCAAATCGTCTACGTCGCCCTGCTCCCCGACGGCTCCCAACGCACCTACACCCCCGCCGAATTCGCCGCGAAGTTCAACTGGAAAAACGACCCGGAGAAAGCAGAGTTGCTCGGTAAGTAGAGAGACAGGTTGTGGGACACGGACGACACGGAAGACACGGAGAAGGCGAAGAAGGAAAGACTCGAATGAGGATTCAAGATTGACCCCACTCAGTGTCGTCCGCGTATTCCGCGTCCCAATCCCAACTGCGGCAGTCCCGGCGTCGAAGACCAAATCGTCGACGTCGCCATGCTGCCCGACGGCTCTCAACGCACCTACACCCCCGCCGAATTCGCCAAGACCTTCAACTGGAAGAACGACCCTGAGAAAGCCGAGTTGCTGGCGTAGTGATTGGGGTCAGGCACTTCACAATTGGCCGACAGAGGTTTGTTGTGCAAACAATGTCGGTGGTTGGCCAATACTAAATTGCCGGACCCCAGCCGTGGTTCGACGTGGAGGCGAACCTGCAGGTGGTGATGAGTGTCTCATTTTTGTTCTTCATTAGCAGTGCCTTATTGCATTGCTACATGGTTCGAGACGCTCTTCTGATGGCGTTCTTTCGTTGAGGCTGATGGCCCTGTTATGTTTCGCCTCCATCAACCCTCTTATTGATCGGCGAATCAATGCACCACTTTCGACACCGCGTGTTGACAACCTACATTTGGGGAATCGTCCTCTTCATTCTTTGGGGTACGGACTTCATCGCAAATCGAGCGATGTCTGCGAGCACGCCCAACATCGTTTTCATTTTGACTGACGATCAAGGCTTCGGGGATTTGTCGTGCAATGGGAATCCGATTCTTAAGACGCCGAATATTGATCGGCTACATCGCGAGGGAGTGCGCTTCACGGACTTCATGGTGAGCCCGACTTGTTCGCCGACTCGGTCAGCGTTGATGACGGGGCGGCATGAGTTTCGGAACGGAGTGACGCATACGATTCTCGAACGAGAGCGCTTGACCTTGTCGGCGACGACTTTGTCGCAAGTGTTGCAGTCGGCGGGATACGCCACTGGGATCTTTGGAAAATGGCATCTCGGTGACGAGCCGGAGTATTGGCCGAGTCGGCGCGGGTTCGGCGAGATGTTTATTCACGGAGCGGGTGGCATCGGGCAGAGCTATCCGGGCAGTTGCGGCGACGCGCCTGGCAACACGTATTTCAATCCGGCGATTTTGCACAATGGCCGGTTCGTGAAGACTCAGGGGTATTGCACTGACGTGTTCTTCAATCAAGCGGTGCAATGGATCGAAGCAACAAAAGGCAAGAAGCCGTTCTACTGCCACATCGCGACCAATGCTCCGCACGGACCGCTGCAAGTCCGACCGGAAGATGAGGCCCGTTACGCGGACCTCGTCAAAGACAAAGAGGTCGCCAAGTTCTTCGGGATGATCGCCAACATCGACGACAATGTCGGCAAGTTGCTTGCGAAGTTGAGCGAATGGGGATTGGAGCGAGACACGCTCGTGATCTTTATGAATGACAACGGCGGTACGGTGGGGACTCGCATTTTCAACGCGGGAATGCGAGCACAAAAAGGGACGCCGTGGCTCGGAGGAACGCGAGCGAGTTCCTTCTGGCGTTGGCCTGGAATGCTTAAGCCAACTGATGTCGAGAAACTGGCGGCTCACATCGATTTCTTTCCGACGCTCGCGGAACTCGCGGGTGCGAAGTTGAGCGATGACGTGCGAGCTCAAATTGAGGGACGCAGCTTGGTCCCGTTACTGAAGAACGCTCAAGCGGACTGGCCAGAGCGAACGCTGGTGACGCACGTTGGCCGCTGGCCGAAAGGGGCATCTCCGGCCAAGTTCAAATATGCGAATAGCAGCATTCGCAATTCGCAGTTCCAGCTCGTGAGCCAATCAAAGGGTGAGGCCAAGAACTGGCAACTCTTCGATCTAAAAGCGGACCTTGCTGAGACGACGGATGTGGCAGCGAAGTTTCCGGCAGTCGTTCAACAACTCGAAGCGGAATACGACCGCTGGTGGGACTCGGTGCAGCCTCAATTCGTTAACGAAGATGCGATTGGGCCAAACGAGAATCCCTTCAAGGTGCTCTTCGAGAAACAATTCGGCAAAGCAACGTCGATTCGAGATTAGATCGCTTTAATGAATGATGCTGAGCACGGGATGACCGGACTTCCACAGGGCTTCGAGGAACGGATCGAACTTGTTACCAGTGACTCTCACGACGCAGACGGAGCGTTCGTCTTGCTGGCACGTAAACAAGCTCGTGACACGAACGCCGAATTCAGCCGCGAGAGTAGCGACGACCGCCAAGATGTCTTCGCCCTTTGATACGTCGAACGTGATTCGTACGGACTTCTTTGAATGATCAAAGAGACTGACGAACGCTCGAAAGATATCAGACTCGGTGATCAGGCCAACGAGTGCCTCGTTGCGGAGCACCAACAACGCGCCAATTTTTCCTCACGCATCAATCTGGCCGCCTCTTCAATCGGCGTTTCTGTCGTTGTCGTATGCAGGTGCCGACTCATGATTTCGCACACGGCGATTGGCGGACGGACCGAGGCTGGGACAACCGCCGCGAACGGGTTCACGTCGGGCGCAAACGAGTGGTAAATGTCCGTCGCCGAAATAAAGCCCGACAAGTGCGGACCACTCGCTCGCTGCTCAACGACAGGAAGTCGCCGAATATGTTTTCGCGACATAATCCTCGCGGCATCCATCACCGACGTCTGCGGGTCAATCGTTACCAGATTTCGACTCATCCACATGCTGACGATCATTTGCCACGAGCCTCCGTATCCACGAACCATCTCCGCACGCCCAATTCATGGGGCGAAGCACTCGCAGTAGTAGTGAGGCAGCCCAATTCCAAGAAGACCAATTTCGAGCGACTGCGTTACTACGATCACGTGTTGAAACTTGCGGAGCACGCACGCCGCTGGCGTTGTGGCTAAACACCTCACTCTTTACCGAGCGAAGAATAACTCCCTCGATTGACTCACTTGTATTGAACAACTCGACGAAACGCAGGCGACGATGGTCCCTTCGGAGTGACCTTCAATTGTCACTCACGACGGAATTCGTCCCCGTTGTTCCAAGTCGGCAATTGGTTGGTGTTGGCCACGTCGCGGGCCACGTCCAGCATGAATTCGGCCAAAACCACGAAGCCGGAAAAATCCCAGTCCGGTTGAAATTCATCCTGCGGCGAGTGGTATGCCTTGTCGTTGAAATCCTTGTGAGCCTTGGTGGCGAAGTCGTTTGGCTTGCCGGTGATCTTCATTCCCGCCGCGACGGAAAACGCGGGGACGCCGGAACGCGCCATCGAGAAATGGTCGGAGCGGTAGAAGATTCCTAGGTGCGCTCGCTGGTCCGTTTCGATTTCGAGGTGGTTCTTCTCGGCGGCTGCTTTGACCGTTGGCCAGATCGATGTGCGGTCGGCTCCGGTCACGACGACCGACTGCGGAACGCCGAGTGGCAGGATCATGTCCATGTTCAGATTGAGCGCGGTTTTGCTCAGCGGGATGAGCGGACTGCGAGTGTAGAACTTGGAGCCGAGCAACCCTTTCTCTTCGGCGGTGACGGCCAGGAAAACGGCAGATCGTTTGGGCTTCGGCGACTGCTGCGACCACGCACGAGCAAGTTCCAGCAGGAGGCCGCAGCCGGTGGCGTTGTCTGCCGCGCCGTTGTAGATCGCATCGCCGAGGACCGGTTTGCCGATGCCGAGATGATCCCAGTGCGCGGTGAAGACGACGGCTTCGGACTTCAACGTTGGATCGCTCCCTTCGACGAGTCCGACGACGTTGTGACTGACGAAGTTCTCGATGCGAGTCGGGAGGTGGCCTTTCAAGTTCACACCGAGCGAATACGGTTTGAAGCCCTTCGTGTCGGCAGCCGCCAAAGCCTCATCGACATTACGGCCCGACAGCCCTAGCAACTTGTCTCCCGCCGCTCGCGAGAGCCAGCCCGCGAATGCCAGCACCGGTTGACCGGGCTCTCGCTTGAGCTGCGCGCTCTCCAGTCGCCGCACGACCGAGTACGGATAACCGGCCGTCTCATTCGTATGAATGATGAAACAAGCCTTCGCGCCGCGACGGGCGGCCTCCTCGAATTTGTAGGTCCAACGTCCGTAGTAGGTCAGTGCCGTGCCACCGAAGAATTTGGAATCGCTCGACGGTGGCTCATTCGTAAAGAGGACGACGATCTTCCCCTTCACATCGACCCCTTGATAATCGTCCCATCCGAATTCCGGTGCGGTGATGCCGTGTCCGACGAAGACCGCCTCAGCATCAAACGCTTCATCACCAGCTTGCGTTTGACTCACACCCGCGAAGCCCTCTTCGCAAGGGATGTCGAGCGTGGTTCCGGACTTCACTGCGTGCAGCGTCGACTTCGGGCTGGTGATGACACGAACGAGGGGTACCGGTTGGAAGTACGAGTCACGCTCACCGATCGGCTTCAAGCCTGCTTTCTCAAATTCGTCTGCGAGGTATTCCGTCGTGAGCACCTCGCCGTTGGTTCCCGGCTCGCGGCCTTCGAACTTGTCGCTCGCCAGTTGAGCGACTGCGGCCTTGATCCGGTCTGCCGAAATCTCCCCAGCCAAAGAAGCGGGGACGAGGAGCAAGGCAACGAGCAGCGGAATTAATCGGTAAGCCACAGAAATCTCCTCATCGAGAGTCAAAGTAGTGAGCGGGCTGCGTGCATCTCTATTGGTGTTGAGGTTAAACAAGTCAGCCATCGCTGCGCGAGGTATAACGCACAAGTGGAACGCTTCACACGCTTGGTCAACGGCGACACCGATCTCGCCCAGACGAGTTCACGCCACGAGGCAGTTCCGATATCGTAAATCGAAATAAGTGGCATCTGGCCTCACCGACGAAATTGCCCGTTAAACATCACCACGCAAGCTGGAGTTCTACAAATGCTCAATTTTCAACAGCCATCACGTCGTCAGTTTCTTCAAGGCATCGCCGGATTGGGGGCTGCTTCGATTTTGCTGCGGCCCGCACATCGGGCGTTCGGGTATGTGGCGGCCAATGACCGTCCGGTTTTTGCGACCATTGGTCTACGCAATCAAGGCTGGGCGATCACCAGCAAGTCATTCAAGTTCGCCGATTTCGCAGCTCTGGCCGACGTTGATTCCAACGTGCTCGACGAAAACGTTGCCAAGGTCGAGAAGGCTCAGGGCAAGAAGCCCGATGCTTACAAGGACTATCGCAAGATTCTCGATCGCAAAGACATCGACGCGGTGATGATCGCAACTCCCGATCATTGGCACACGAAGATCGCCGTCGAAGCGATGCTCGCGGGCAAGGACGTCTATTGCGAAAAGCCGCTCACTCTGACGATCGACGAAGGCAAGTTGATTGAGAAGATCGTCAAGCAAACCGGCCGCGTGTTTCAGGTCGGCACGATGCAACGCACCGAGATCGACCAGCGCTTTCTGAAGGCGATCGCACTCGTTCGAGACGGTCGCATCGGCACCGTTAAGAAGGTGACTTGCGGCATCGATCGGATGGAAGCCTCGCCCATCATTCCCGAAGCAGCAGCTCCCGATTCGATCGACTACGACCTCTGGCTCGGGCCCGCACCGAAGGTTCCGTATCGCGCCTTGCCTGAGATGCGCAAGGGTTACGGCGGCGGCGTGCCGCTCTATAGCAACTGCCATTACTCGTTCCGCAATTGGCACGAGTACTCCGGCGGGAAGCTCACCGACTGGGGCGCTCATCACGTTGACATCGCCTGTTGGGCGCTCGGTGCGACCGAGACCGGGCCGAGTAAAATCACGACGGTCGAGTACAAGTTGCCGGTCGAGTACAAGGACGGAAACCCCACGGTCGCCGATCAGTACAACGCAGCGACCCAATTCACCATCCGCGTCGACATGCCTAACAACGTGGAGCTGATCATCACCAGCGAGGGGGACAACGGCATCTTGTTCGAGGGGACGGAAGGTCGATTCTTCGTCAATCGCGGCAAGCTCACTGGCAAACCGGTCGAAGACTTGAAGGAGAAGCCACTTCCGGAAGATGCCATCGAGAAGTTGTACGGCGGCAAGGTGAGCGAGAACCACACGGCCAACTTCATCGAAGGAATGAAGGCCCGGAAGCAACCGATTTCTGACGTCTGGTCGCACAACCGAATGCTTGAAATCTGCCATTTGTCGAACATCGCCATGCGTTTGAATCGCGAAGTCAAATGGGACCCCGTCAAACGCGAAATCATCGGAGACGTTCTGGCCAATTCGTTCCTCGGACGCGAAAGCCGCAAGGGATTCGAAATCAACATGTAGTGCGGTCGGCTTCATGCAACTGGGGGACGGAGTGACTTGCCAACAAGTCATTTCCGCCGCCGGTTGAGCAACTCCTCCTGGAGTTCAAGTGACGTTCTACAAGTCGATTTTCCGGCCATAGAGTAACCGCCCTACATCCTCGCCGTTTGACGATCGACCGATTGCGGGGCTAACGTCCGCCTCACTCGCGATGGATGCGTGAGTGGAGAAACGTGGCGTGATGCACTGCGTTCGGCTCTCGTTTCTCGATAGGTTTCTTCAACGGACGTAAGTGGGAAGACAAAATGCTCGAATCGAATGAGCCCATTGATCCTCAAGACTGCTTTGAAATGCAGTGGCACGCCGGATGTTTTGTGGTCGTGCCGGGACCGAATGTGGAAGCCATGCGCTGGGACTGGATGGAGCCTGCGGCTGCGATCATCTTGGAGCCACTGAAAGCCAAGTCGGTGCCGATGGTGATCTTCGATTTGCATCAGGTCGCGTATTTCGGCTCAGTATTTTTGGCCTTCCTGCTGCGCTGTCACAAGTTAGTCAAAAGCCGCGGCGGTGACTTGGTGCTGTGTGGAGTCAGTTCAGTGGTTCGTGAACTCCTGCGAATTACGGCTCTCGACACCTTGTGGGCCATTTATGATTCTCGCGAAGAAGCGCTCGACGCGCTCTCGGCTTGAAGCGGTAACTTAGAGGCGACGAAGTCGTAACCACACCAGCCCGAAGCGTCAGCGAGGGCGAACGCTCCAAATCATTCTGGGTTCAACCTGTTGTGTCGCCCTCGCTGACGCTTCGGGTTAGTTGAGTTGAAGGATCAACCAATGACCGAAAAATCACCTCAAGACCTTTCGCATCGGATGTCGGACGAAATCCCATCTGAGTTTGCGGACGGAACGCCGATCGATACTCGTCAGAATGCTCGAACACCGATCACTCAGCAGTCATTGATCGACGAAATCAAGGCCACTGCGGACAAGTTAGGCCGAGATAACGCGGCGATTGGCGACATCAAAATCTTGGCGCGAGTCCTCAAAGAGTTGCGCTATGCGTTCAAGGTTTTTACCCCGTATCGCCGGCACCACAAAGTGACCGTCTTCGGTTCGGCTCGATTGAAACCAGAACACCCAAGCTATCAACAGTCGGTCGATTTCGGACGGAAGATGGCGGAGCTCGGCTGGATGGTTCTCACCGGCGCAGGTGGCGGAATCATGGAAGGAGCTCACGTCGGCGCGGGCCGCGAAATGTCGATGGGACTCAACATCATGCTCCCGTTCGAGCAGTCCGCGAATCCGATTATCGACCAAGACCCAAAGCTCATCAGCCTGAAATACTTTTTCACCCGCAAGCTGCTGTTCGTGAAAGAGGTCGGAGCAATCGCACTCTTTCCCGGCGGCTTCGGAACTCAGGACGAAGGGTTTGAAGCGCTGACGCTGGTACAGACAGGCAAGCACGAACTGATGCCGATCGTCTGCGTTGATGAACCCAACGATGACTATTGGTCAAAGTGGCGACGCTACATCCACGAAGAGCTTGAAATCCCTGGCCTGATCTCTCCTGAAGACCTGTCGCTTTTCAAAGTTACCAACAGCGTCGATGAGGCAATTGAAGAAATCCTGCACTTCTACCGCGCTTATCACAGCATGCGTTTCATCCGAAACAAGCTGGTGCTCCGTTTGAATCGAGAGATTTCCGATGAACTGCTGATGCGATTGAACGACGAGTTTTCAAGCCTGGTCGAATCAGGTCGTATCGAACGGACCACCGCTCATAAGCTTGAGTTGGACGAGCCGGACTTTCTGTCGTTACCGCGCATCACACTGGATTTCGATCGCAAGAAAGTCGGTCGCTTGCGTCAGATGGTCGATGTGATCAACGACAATGCTTGAAACACCAAAGTCTTAGTCCGCCAGACTCACCGAGACCCAAAGTAAAACAACGTCATTCCGAGCACGATATGATGCATGTAAGTTGGGAGTCGTAGATCGGGAACAAAGAGTTCGAGTCCACCGACCACGACGAGACTGCCAAGTACGATTAGCGCCTTGAGGTCGCCCCAAGTTCCAGACGCGGGCTTGGCTCTCCGACGATTCCACCAATACGAAATGCCGCGTACCAATCCGCCGAGAAGATAGGCAAAAACCACGCTCAGCAGTGCGAGTGCTTGAGTTTCAAGGATTCGATGCTCGCGAAAGAGATAAATTCCCAATCCCACAAAGGCCCCGACGATGATGGTGCGGATGGAATTCCTCGGGAGATACAACGGATGTCGTTCTTTTTCGATGACCCCTTCTTGCTCTAATCGCAGTAACACATCCGGCGACAATGAGACGAATCTTCGCGACGTGAAATAATGGGCCATCGCAATTAACAGCGTTTCGATCCATAAAGCATCAAGGTCGCGAGCATAAGTGATCTTCGTCACAACGACGGCCACGACGATCAAGGTCAGCAACGCACGAATGCTTCCCGTCGGAAGCCCCAACGGTGGCCAAGTCTTTGGTGATCCTTCAAACTCGTTCATGGCATTTCTCCAAGTTGCATTGAGATCGAAACTCGACTGTTGCGTGAGCGATATCCTAACGTGACCGAGACCTAGGCGAATCGTCGGCGATCGCGTATCTCTAAAGTCGGGGACGGAGTCTCATGGGATCTCTGAGCGAGCCCGTTTAGAGTTCATGGCAACTCTGGTTGGAACTTAATTTGTAATTCGTGAGACAACGATGAGCCTTAGCGATAAAAAACCGAAAGCAGTCGTCCTCGTGAGCGGCGGCTTGGATTCAGCGACCGTTTTGGCGATCGCCAAGGAGTTGGGATTCGATCTGTATGCGTTGTCGATTGATTACGGTCAGCGACATCACTTCGAGTTAGAAGCATCTCGCAAAGTCTGCCAGGCAATGGGAGTCAAGCAGCATCAAATCTTTAAACTTGACCTACGTCAGTTTGGAGGTTCTGCGTTAACGGACGACATTGATGTTCCCAAAGACCGCAGCGACAACGAACTGACAAACGGCATACCGATAACTTACGTTCCCGCCCGAAACACGATCTTTCTCTCGCTCGCACTCGGTTGGTCAGAAGTGATCGGCGCGTTTGACCTATTTATCGGAGTGAACGCCGTGGACTACAGCGGCTATCCCGACTGTCGCCCGGAGTTCATCAAAGAGTTCGCAGAACTCGCTCGACTTGGCACCAAAGCGGGAGTTGAACGAACCGGCCGCTTTGTGATTCACTCACCGCTTATTTCGCTCTCGAAAGCAGATATCATCCGACGCGGCCTTGCTTTGGGAGTCGATTACAGCCTGACCACAAGTTGCTATGACCCAGATAGCCTCGGTCGTCCGTGCGGTCACTGCGACTCCTGTCAACTACGCCAGCGAGGTTTCATAGAGGCAGGCATGAATGACCCGTTGCATTACCAAACTTGACGAGCGTCACGTTCGAAACCGTGGGTGGTCTCGTGCCCTACCCAAAAAAGACATGTTGAGGACAGGTGAATTTTCGACAGTCT
>CAIJTL010001111.1 GCA_903823545.1 uncultured Planctomycetaceae bacterium | reverse complement strand
CGCTCGGCTTTCGCCCAAGGCTCAACGAAATCGAACTGCGGGCGAGCGTTCTGCGGCTTATATTGGCGTTTCAACTGTGGTTGGAGGTGCGACAGATTTTGAAATCCGCTCCGTTTGAGGTACACCTTGTGTCGAAAAGCTTGCGAGTTCTCTCGTTCTGCTCTGAGCGCTTTCCGCAGAATCAACTTCCTGATGTGACGTGGAGTTTGCTTTATGTTGCTCAATGTCGGCTGCCAAAAGTTTGCTCATCGCCAGCATTCCTTTGAAAACTTTCAGGGGCGAAGCCGCGAAGGGTTAACGCTCACCGATCGCCGAGGAATGCTCAAAGCGGGGATCGCCGGAATTGCAGGACTGAGCTTGCCGGACTTGTTGAAGGCTCAAGCGCAAGCCGCGAGTTCAGGCGGATCGGCAACGACCGGCAAGAGCGTCATCCTGCTGTGGATGGCAGGTGGGCCAAGCCACATTGATACGTGGGATCCGAAGCCCGAACGCCCCTATATGAATCGCGGGCCGTTTGGTGTCATCGACACGAAGCTCCCCGGCACGATCATTTGCGAACATCTCCCCAAGCAAGCGGCGATGCTCGACAAGTTCACGATCATTCGGTCTGTTGACTGCAAGCATTCCAACCATGAGCCCAACATGGTCATGCAAACGGCGAATCTTGCGAATGAACCACGCACCAATCGTGAAGCAGAAAAGTATCCGGCACTCGCTTCGATCATCGCCAAGCATCACGGAGCCAATCACCCGTCGATGCCGCCGTATGTCGCGTTCATGAAATCGCGATCGCACTTGGCGTTCGCAGGGTATCTCGGCAAACAATACGACCCGTTCCTCGCCAACAACGCCACGAAACTGCCGATCTATGATCTCGTCGGCAAAGACTCCGGCCAGTTGTCGCAACCCGCCGCGTTTCAATTACCGCTCGGCTTGAACCTGGATCGATTGTCAGAACGACGGTCGCTGGTTGGTTCGTTTGATCGACTTCGCCGAGACCTCGATCAAGGTGGCTCGCTGGCCGCGATGGATTCGTATCAGCAACAAGCGGTTGACATGGTCATCGGTCGCCGTGCTCAAGAAGCGTTCGACATCGAACGGGAGCCAGCAGCCAATCGGACAAAATACGGTAAGCATCTTTGGTTGCAGCAGGCCCTGTTGGCTCGACGCTTGGTGGAATCAGGAGTCTCATTTGTGACGCTCGACTTGAGCTATCACACCGCGTCGGGCACTTGGGATACACACGGCGACAACATCCCGCCGTATGGAGGCATCAGCAAAGGACTCGGCCCGCTGCTGCCGTTGTTCGATCATCTCATCACGACATTGGTGGGCGATTTGCACGAGCGAGGTTTGCTCGACAAGACACTGGTCATCGCTATGGGTGAATTCGGTCGCACACCGCAAATGGGAACACAAGACAGCACTGACGGACGAAATCACTGGCCCAACATCATGTCGATGTGCCTGGCTGGCGGCGGTTTCCGACACGGCCAAGTGATCGGCGCGAGCGAACCGGACGGCGGCACAATCCGCGAACGACCTGTCACCCCGGGCGATCTCGCCGCCACGATCTTCCATCACTTCGGCGTACCGCTCGACGTGCAATACCTCGACAACCGAGGCCGCCCACACTTCGTCCTCGCCAACGGCGGCCAGCCGCTACGCGAGTTGGTTTGAGAAGTTGTCGTGCATGTGGCCGAGTCGCTCCGCGACTCGGCGTCGAGTTGCGGAGCAACTCGACCACAGAGACGAGCTGCGTGCGCCACAACCACAATGACGTCACAGCTTTTTCAGCAGGTCAGCCACCTTGGTCTCAAACAGCGCCTGCCACTCCGGAGCCAGGATGCAGTCGCTGTCTTCCTGGGCTCCACCAAGGTTGAGAAGTTGCTCAGCGGTCGGTGAATAGTAGATGTAGCCGTTCGTGTAACCGGCAACGAACGTCGTCGGATGTGGCGACCGTTTCTTGATGTTGAGCCCAATCTGCACGGTCAGCTCGCCAGGGAAAGTCACCATCGTGAAGTCACCGATTCGCAGGCCGACCACTTCCACATCAATCGTGCGTTGGCCAGCAGCAACGTTCTGCGCTTGATGCTTCTTGAGCAATGCAAGGTTTGTTTGCGTTCGCGTCAGTTGCTCCATCGTGCGAATGTTGGCGATGTATTGCGCCATGTTCTGACGATTTTCGGCATCGAGCTTATCCAGATCGTCGCGGCCCAACTTCTTATCGTGCAGATATCGGTGCGAGTAGTACGACGGGAAATCGTCCGACAACTTGTACTTCACCGCGAGTGGCAAGAACGTTTTAAGGTTCAAACTCGTGCCGCGCAGCGATTGAACGAGCTTCGTGATCTCGGCTTCCTGCGACGCAATTCGCTCAGCCAAATCGGCTCGCGGCAGCGTGAGGTTTTCGTTGATGAGCTGCAGTCGCCCCTCTTCTTTCGCAGGGATTTTTCGCAATGCTTTCAACGTGCTCAGACCCAGCATGTTGCCCAGCGGCTCGGCACTGCGTGGATGATCGACATCTTTGTAATTGATGGGATTGATGTCGCCGCCGCAACCTTGCACGAACAGCGCGATCGTTCCGTCGCTGAGATTGTCTTCGATCACCTGCGACGCGAAGCCGGTGACGTCGGCCGTGTTTCCCTTGTTCGCGACCCCTTGAATCGGATGGCACGCGAAGTTGTAAACGACTGCGAGCGTCCGCCCATCCATTCGATCGAGTCGTAGTATGCCGATCTCCGGATCGACCGGTCCAACTTCCGCAACATCTTCATCGGCTGGCATCGAGTACGCATGGCGAACGTCAACCACTTTGCCGTTCTTCAGCGTCAGTCGGCGATTCTCCATGATCCGATCTTCGTGACCACGCCCGGCTCCGACTCGCACGGGGACCATGTTTTTCGTTGCCTGCGTTACTGCTTGAATCGTTCGCTCATCCACATCCGCGCAAACAACGCCGTGGCAATGACTGGCGTTGATCATGACGCTTGTCGGCTTGATGCCGAGTTCCTTCTCAACCCGCGCTCGCACCTTCGGCAGATAGTCGTTCTTAATGTGACCAATCTCGCCTACGGCAACTGCATCGAGCGTGATCAACACGGCCGTCGTCGCGTCACTCTTGATGACGAGTGCTTTCACCCACAGCCGATCATTCACCGGGCCAGCATCAACGTTGGTGATATCCACCTTGGCAACTCCCGCCGAGAGCTGCGCGGCCTGAGCGGCCTGAGCGGCATTCAGCGACAACGAACCGCAAAGCACAATTGCCGCGAGCAACCATTGTCGGCGTGGATGAAACAAACCAAGAGTGAACTCACTGACGAATCGCATTACATTCATGATCTTGGGAACCTCGCTGGGCTGATGGATGTTGCGGCATCGGTTTCTGAATTCTTACTTACCGGGTCAAAAGGATGGCAGCATCAGAGCACTCGTGGTAGTGTCCTGAGCGAAGAATCGTCCTCGCTATTGTTGAGCCGGAGTTTGAAATCATGTCATTAGGTGTGACGACTGTCTTAGAGTTGCCATTGGACGGCGACGTCTGGAACTTATTGCGTGACGAAGCGGCTCGATCAGGGCGTGAGACGGTTTCGCTGGTTGGCGATGTCGTGACAAATTGGGTTCGCGATCGTCAACGTCAGCGGGTTGCTCAGGAAATTGCCGAGTTCGCTTCCGCCTATGCAGGTACCGAATTGGATTTGGACCGCGATTTAGAAGCCGCCAGCCTGCAGACTTTGGGAGACGACGTGCAATGAGGCGCGGCGAAGTGTGGTGGGCGACATTACAACCCCGATCCGGTTCGGAGCAAAGCGGGCGACGTCCGGTTGTGGTGTTGTCGCACGACTCGTTCAATCAAACTCCGAATTGGAATTCAGTGTTCGTCGTACCTTGCTCGACATCGGCAAAACAGGCCAAACGGGCTCCGACGGTCGTTCCGCTTGCGTAAGGGCATTGCAGACTTACCACAAGACTGCGTCGTCGTTTGTCATCAGATCACAACGCTCGACCGAAGCAAGCCTCAACAACAGATTGGCTATTTACCAAGTCCGGAATTGCGAGCTGTTGAATTGGCCATTCTCAACGCCATCTCAATCTCCGCAGACTGAGATGGCGTTGAACGTGCAGCGTCGGTTACTTGACCGGAACAACATCGAACGTGTTGGCCTTCATTGCCAAAGCCTTCGTGACTTCGGCATCCAATGCTGGGAGCTTGCCCATTCGTTCGGTAATGACGGATTGGCGTTTGGCTTCGATCTCTTGAGGAGTGAGCTTGATCCCGAGCCATTCTGGGATCGAGACGTTCGACAGCACGATGCCTCGGAAAATCATGTCGTGATGAAAGCGGTTCTTTGCTTCGACGGCGGCTCGCACCGCTTTTGCTTGATCCGCAATTGGACCGTCGGTCAATGCCCCTTGCGCAACGTTCGCTCCAGCAGCGAGTTGTTCGGCGGTCAATTCGGCAATTTTCTTACCGCCAATTCGGACCTCGTATTTGCCCGCAGCCAATCCTGTGACCTTCAACCGGTAATCGTTGAGCTCATCCAAAATCGGTGCATGGGGGATGATGCTGACAGCATCCATCGGGAAGTATGGCAAAGCCGCATCGAGTCGCGAGAAGCTGACTCCGCCCTCTTTCTTTGACACATTTTCGATGGTGCAGTTTTTGGCGCTGATAACTTTGCCAGACGCAGCGTCGACTTCTGCGGACGAAACGAGGGACGGGAAACTCAGTCCTTTCAGGATCGAGGCCGCCATCAACGCTTGACCCGGCGGACCGGGATGTACGGCGTCACCGCCGGTGATTCGGTCGTACTTCGGTCCCTTACCTCGAGCACGATCCAGCGCCGCGAGATACGGATGAAACTGATCAACGAACAGACCGCCGTTTTTGTCGGCGATCACTTTCACTCCGTCGGAAAACTTTTCGAGCGTTTGGTTGTAGCCTGTCAAAGCTGTTGGTCCTTGTTCGGCACCATCGAGCGGCTGCGGAGTAGCCCAAGCGACGCGAATGTTGGCCGCTTTGGCTTGATTAGCCATTCCCTGCAAGCCATCCATGTAAGGCTTGAAGGTCCCTTCCTCGAACGCCCGATAGCTGCCGTCATTCATACCGAAATCGACAGTCATCGCAGTTGGCTTGTGAATCAACACGTCGCGAGCAAATCGCCCATTGCCGCCAGGAGAACGGTCTCCGCCGATTCCCACGTTGCGGAACGTCAGCTTCCAATTCGGAAATCGCGTGACGGTCCACATCTCAACGTAGTTTGAATAGAGATGCTGTTCGGTGATGCTGTCGCCGATCATCACGACGACGTCGCCATCCTTAAAAAAGAAGTCCGCCGCATTGGCCGACATACTTCCGCACACGACCATCGCAACGACGCACCAACGCCAGATCATCGACATGAATCAAGCTCCTTCAAACCGGGTTCAACGCAGCAGATTGATGATTCCTCAAACCGCGCGGATTGTGGGCCGACCTGAGAAGCCGAACAAGTCACTGGCCGAAATCCCGACGCTTGTGTTCGGGTCGATGTCCCGGTCGAATGACTTCCATGATTACCGCGAAACTCTCAAATGAACTCGAGGAACTGCGAGACTCGATTGAACCAGCGGGACAATGGCCGACGCGACAATTGTCATTGTTGGCCGAGGCAGGTGTCTTCGGCTGGTTAATCCCGCGTCGTTGGGGCGGCAGCGAACTCGATGATGTGGCCGTTCTGAATGGTTATCTTGAACTTTCAGACGCTTGTCTGACGAGCGCATTTATTCTGACGCAATTCAACGCCGCTGTGCAGAAGCTTGTCGCCTGCGACCAAGACGCACTGAAAGATTTGTGGCTGCCGCGACTCGCTCGTGGAGAGTGCTTCACAACGGTCGGATTCTCGCATCTCACAACTTCGCGTTCGCGCGGTCCTGGCCCCGCCGTTGTTGCTGAGCCGACTGTTGAAGGATATCGACTAACAGGGCGGATACCGTGGGTCACAGGCGCGAACTCAGCGCAGCTGATCGTGGTCGGCGCGACAACACCGAACGGCGACCAAATTCTGGCCGCCGTCGATGCCACCGATCCAGCGGTGAAAGTCGCCTCGACGCTGCCGTTTTTGGCGCTCACGGCGTCACAGACTGGGCCAATCGAGTTGTGTTCGGCGATGGTTCCACCGAACCGAATTATCGCTGGTCCAACACCGGAAGTCCTGAAAATCGGCGGTCGAACTGGAACGGGGGCAATCACGACATCGGCGCTGGCATTGGGATTGGCACGCACAGCAATGCGCGGCTTGCAGGCCGAGCTATCAGAAACGCCGAAGTTGCAATCAGTCGTCTCGCAGTTTGCCGAGGAAGGCTCTCTACTCGAGCACAAACTACTCGCGGCGGGCGACGGAGTCGCCAATGCGTGGTCGTCGGAGCAAATTCGTCAGCGAGCGAACTCTTATGTCACTCGCTTGGCACAGTGCTATCTTGCAGCGGCAAAGGGAACCGGCTTCGTCAACGGGCATCCTGCCGAGCGAGCCGTGCGTGAGGCCATGTTCTTTTACGTTTGGTCCTGCCCACAGGCAGTCGTCCATGGCCAGATGTCGGAATTGGCAACGCGCTGAAACGGGAAAATGAAAAAGGCCCTCAACGATTGACTGACCTGACTTGGGGGTTGTGACGTGCTGGAAACTGCTTACAGAGTGGGTCAGGCTGTAATCAGGAGAACCATGCAATCCCAAATCAATTGCGGTCAGTCAAATTTCGTTAAGGGCCTCGGCTGGGTAAAGGTTGAATCTCGCTAGGCGAGTGCCAAGTACAGATTGCAGACAGCGTGCCGTCGACGTTTTCTTTTCGGCGCTGACGATTAAGTTCCGGTGATTATGCATCTTAGCCTTTGGCACCAGTGGTTTACGAATTGTTTGCGGCGTTCGCCACCATGCGCCGATCGTTGAAGATTCAGCGCCGTAACGATAGAAGTTCGCCGCTTCTGAGCGCCCGACTGATGGCTCGGCGCTGAAAATGGACGGACCAATGGACCAACGACGCTGGCGAGAAAAGCTGATCGTAACTCTTTGTGGCAGCCTCATGCTGCTGTATTGCGTGCTGGTTTTGGCTTATGTGGCAACGGTGCCTGATCTTCGACTTCGAGTTTTACTAGCGGACGATGACCGGTCTCGTGATCAAGTGGCGAACGGGGTTGTGATCCGCGACGTCTCTGGAATGCTCAGTCGCGGTTCCGAGATTGTGGCCGGAGACATACTGTTGCGGATTGGCACTCACCCGATTCGCTCGTTCGGCGATTTCGCGCAGACGTTGCGCTCATTACGGCGGCCAGTGACGCGAGACGGTTTGCTCAAAGCCGGAGACGATCCGTCGCTGGTACGTGAGCCACTGCCAAGTTTGGTAGAAATTGAAGATGGACCACGACTGGTTGAGGTCGAATTTCATCACGGTGATGAGACGCGGACGAGTTGGCTTGTCGTGCAGTCGTTACCGCTGAGCGACATCCTTTTGACCTTCGTCTGGTTCATTCTGCAATTGGGAATTACCGCTGTCGGAGCGTTGGCAGTTTGGCATCGCCCGTTTGATCGGCCGGCGCGCCTGTTCTATGCGATGTGCATTGTGACAATGGGAGCGTTCGTTGGCGGTTTCCATTGGTGGGTCGTCGCGAGCTCGTTGTGGCTGAATGTCCCTTTTGTCGCCTGTGCTGTCTGTGTGCCGGTCGTATCGCTGCATTTCTTTTTGACTTACCCGCGCCGGACTTGGCCACTGACGACATTTCCGCGAGTTGCACTCACGTTGTTGTACTCGGTCCCGATCATCGGTTTTGTGTGGATGGTCGGGATGTTGGGTTACACGGAATGGCTGCGTCATGCGCCATCAGCAGGAGCCACAGAGACGCTCGCAGAATGTATGAAGCAACTGCGTGATGGCATTTATGTCTTTATGACGTTCGCCGCGAGTTGCTTTCTGGTGATGTTGGGCGCGCTGGCTTTGGGTTATTTGCGAACGGCAAATCCGGTCGAGCGGAATCAATTGAAATGGATGTTTTGGGGAGGAGTTTCGGCGGTACTTCCCGTCGGCTACACGCTTTACTTGGCACTGTTCGATCGGGTTGAGTTTGCGTTAGGACGAGCGCGGCTTTCGATGTTCTTGGCAAGCCTGTCGTTCATGTTGGCGTATGCGGTCGCGATTTTGAGATTCAAGCTGATGCTGATCGACCAGATCGTCAGCAAGGGGATGCGATACTACGCGGCGAGCTTAGGACTGACTGGAACGTTCGCGGGCTTAATTGCCGTAGGAAGTTTAACCGCGAGTGCTTGGGGATCGGGTGGGCCGGTCTTTCCAGAATTGCAGCAAGCGTTCTTCTTGGGGG
>CAIJTL010001110.1 GCA_903823545.1 uncultured Planctomycetaceae bacterium | reverse complement strand
TTTGTGGTGTCATAAACGCGGTACTTCCTTGTGATTCGCCACGCAACAATCCTTTGCTGCGACAAGCGGCGTCGGTCTACTCCACATGCCATTCTTCAAACAACACATCACCGATTCGCTCGCGACCATCGTCGAACATCAGCTGATTAAATTGGTCTTGGATCTCGCGGCGTAAGCGGTTGATACCAACCTTTCCACGAACGTCTTCCATTGTCTTGTCTGCGAGGTGACTGGTCAGCCACGTTCGCAAGACCGGCATTCGTCCTTCCATCGCGGACTTCACGGTCGATTCGTCTTTGGCATCAGCCATCAGCGTCAGATCGATTGAGAGAT
The DNA here is from genome assembly GCA_903823545.1 of uncultured Planctomycetaceae bacterium. Lineage (GTDB taxonomy): Bacteria > Planctomycetota > Planctomycetia > Planctomycetales > Planctomycetaceae > SXKJ01. The sequence goes on along the minus strand of CAIJTL010001110.1, from coordinate 6,524 downwards.
ACTTCGTAAGTGATGGCTCATTCAAATTGACCACAATACGACCAAAAGGAAGGTATTGAGGCCCGGTCTTAGGTGCTGCGCCGTGGTCACCCGCTTTGCCATGATCACCTCCACCTTTGCCATGGTCGTCAGCTTTCGCCGCGCCATGATCATCCTTAGCTGGAGCCGTGGCGTGTGGGTCTGCATTGCCGTGACCATCATCTTTCGCAGCTGTCTTATCTCCATGACCGTCGTCATGCTCCGAACCCTCAGTGTCGGCATGTGCCACCTTGGTTCCACCGCTCATGACGAGTGGAATTGCAACGCCGACAGCCGCTGAAATGGCTCCCACGCCAACGATCAAAAGTGTCTTTTTGAGGTTCATTGAAGGACCCTATCACAGCAGCTTCAGCAGAATTTGGATCGACCGACCGCAATCAAAATGGGCTCAATCGTTTTGCTTGAAGTTCGTGGTGTTCTTTGAGGGATCGTCCACGCTTTGGCAAAGATTGAGGATATTTTGGACTTTGCGGGTTAGGAAGACTCTGAGGCGGCATCAAAAGAGATTGAGCAACGACGTCTCCCAACACTTTGTGAGTCGAATCAATCTTGAGCAGCTTGCGGCAGATTCGACCTGTTCGCGCAAAATCGCGTCCAGCTTTCCCTGACTCATCCAGCAAACAACGCGTAACGTTCCACGGAAATCCGAATTCACCTGACGTCTCCGCAATGTTTCTGAACCCATTTCCGTCAGCCCCAGTGTTTCATCGAGTTCGCGGTAGGCGAGTAACCCCGCATCGGTCGTGACCTGGCTGCCCAAGAACTTCAGCTTCAAGCGACCGTCAAAACCGACACGCAAATCCTCGTTTTGGCCGTCACCCATCGGGTTCCCCTCTCCGCTTGACACAGATTGGCAGCAAAGCCCTGTTTTTCAGGGGTGTGGCGCAAATCGCATGCCAAGGCGAGGGAAGTCATCTGGGAAATGCGGGTTGAGGAAATCGACACGCTGAGACTTCCTCTCACTCACTGGCCTATTCGCTGTTTCCGATATGACCAGTATCACTGTTATCTCTTAACAAATTGATTTCATCGCCAATCACATTGAAGTGGCGAGCCTACGACAACGAAAGTCGGAGCGGTTCGTTGCAATTATTCGGACAGTCCCCGTAACCGATACGATCAGCATGGCCGTCATCCCTTCACAGTTCGACCTGCTTGCCAAGCTCACTGACGTGACGCATTTGCGTCATCAGGTCTTGGCCCAGAACGTCGCGAACGTGAACACGCCCGGCTACCGCCGCTTAGATGTTCGATTCGAAGACAGCTTGGCAGAACAATTGGCATCACATCCAGAAAGTTCGCTGAAGGTGATGAAGCCAGACGTTGTTGAAGACCAGGTAACACCAACTCGTCCTGATGGAAACAACGTCGAGATCGACATGGAAATGATGCGACTCAACAAGAACACGTTGTTAGGAAACACGTATCTGCAATTGATGACCACGAAATTAGGAATGATGAAACGCGCAATTGGCGGACGTGGTTAAAAGCGTTTTGTGTCTCGCTTCTTTCGGGAGGCATTATGAGTTTCGATTCGGCATTAGGTGCACTCAACATCGCAGCTTCCGGCTTAGGAGCCGAGCGGTTGCGCATGGAGGTTGTTGCCAACAACATCGCGAACGCGTCGGTGACAAACACACCGAACGGTGGGCCGTATCGACGACGCGATGTTGTGTTTGAAACCGTGTTGTCGGGAGTCGAAGGAGACGGTTCACATGGATTAGGTGGAGTTCGAGTGGCTGGACTCGTTGATGATCAGTCCGAATTGCCACGGATCTACAATCCAGGACATCAAGATGCTGACGTTGATGGTTTTGTCACAATGCCCAATGTCAGCCTACCGACTGAAATGGTCAATTTGATTACGGCGAGTCGAGCCTACGAAGCGAACTTGCGAGTGGCACAATCATTCTTAGAACTGAGTCAGTCAGCACTCGCCCTGACTCGCGGATGAGATGTTGACTGAATAAGGAACCGCGAATGCACATCAATCCGATCAGTTTGGGAGGAGCAAGTGCCGAAGCGGTCTCTGGGCTTGGAACGTCTCCCGCGAAGGTGGGCGCTGGCTCGTTTGGAAACGTCATTCAGAAGTTCGTTGCGGACACAAACGCCCAACAAACTCAAGCGGATCACGCGGTCCAAAAACTCGCGACGGGTGAATCCGCCAGCATTCATGAAACAATGCTGGCGATGGCCAAGGCTGACCTAAGCCTGCGAGTGTTTGTTGAAGTTCAATCAAAAGTGGTCGAAGCGTATCAAGAAGTCATGCGAATGCAGATGTAGTTGTCGTTATGCAAACCATTGTGTGGATGAGATCATTGGAATCATTCCATGAAAATCGTAGCAGCAGGTTTTTTCACAGCACTCATGATCTTTGCCGTTGCGACGGCAATGTCGGAGTTGTTATGGACGGCCGATGAAGCACCGACTAACGAAGCGATGCCCCGTCGGAAATCTGCCAGCAATCGGTCGAATGCTGACGGGGTTCGCTCACAACGAAGTACCAGCCGAACGAAGAAATCGGATACCAACACAGCCGACAGTGACGATCCGCGAACCGGCGAGATTCAAGGTAAGCTCAGCGAAATCCGCCAGCGTGAATCAGAGGTCAAGGCGCGACAAGATGCACTGCGAATCGTCTATGAAGAGATTCGCGAAGAGCAACAGACGGTCGAGCAACTTCGTCGACGAGTGTCCGACGAAATCGCCTTGTTTAAGGATGCCGCATTGCGATTCGCGATGCAGGAGCGACGAATTCAAGCCGAACCACCAGCGATTGCTTCAACCACTTCATCTGCGAGACCTATTACATCTCCATCAAACACGCGACCGATAATCACGATGAAAGACATGCAAACCGTTCGTGATACGGCGGTCCTAGTGAATCGCCTCGCACAACAAGGAAGCCTGCGAGCCGCAACGTCATTGTTACGAAGACTTCAAGACCGGGATGCCGCCCGCGTGCTTGCCGAATTAGATGCAACTGACTCAGAAATGGCACTTCGGCTCACGAAAGACTTGCAGGCAAATCAAAATGATTCGCCTACTCGCCGCTGACAATCATGTGATTGTTCCGGGACAAAGATGCGATGTTGCTGTCTCTCGCTTTTTCCGGAACGACTTGATCGACGCACATTCCAACCGATGAGAGTTGACTGTTTGATTTGAGATTCAGATCGAAAACGCCAGCGAGTGATTTCTCCATAAATCTCTCGGTGGCGTGTCGGGTTGCTTAAGTCGAATTTCTCACAGCGAGCACAGACCGTGGCGTTTCACTTAGCCAGCCACGTCTTGCAGGATATGTGTTTGAAACGGTGCATGGGGAACCTGGCCTCGATGCTCGAGCTCGTTGGCCGTATCGCGGATGCTGTTGAGGCCATCGCGGATGATGCCAAGTACGTCTAATGCGGCAGGGATATTTAATGCCTCGCCCATTCCAATCGAATGGAGCACGAACAGATAGAGCTTGCCCATGTTGTCGGGAACCTCGCCGTGCCGCAGATCGAGGCCTGAATACAATTCCAAAACGATGCGTTGGGCTCGAAGTAAGAACGGTTGAGCTTTCCAATTCTGACCAGCTGCGACAAGTTCTTGAGCCTGACGTAACCGCTCCATCACACCTTCAAACGCCGCCAAGAGCATTTCAACACGGGTCCAATTTGGTGTTTGTTGTTCGTAGGCATCGAGTCGTTTCATTGGTGGTTGTCCTGTGATGTTTCAATGAGGAGATTCATGCGAAGTCACGGATGCCTGTTTCACCTGAGACCTATTTCTTACTGCTAGCAACGAGTGAACTCAGTGAACTTGTTGCAAAGTCACCATTCGATTTAAGGCGGCTCAGAGTTTGTTCCATGTCAGCAAACTGGCGACTGAGCGACGCCTTTCGCTCATCTAATGCAAATGCCTCCTTGAGTGCTGCGGCTTGGGCCTCATCAGCATTCTTCGAGAATACGTCAGAGATTGCCCTTAGGCGACCGCTTACCGGATCAAGCATGTTTTCCAAAACGTCGTTGAGCTGAGATGCGAGCCCGTGAGTGACGGATAGTGTCGCATCAGACCCAACCTGAAGTTGCGAGCTCGTGAGCGTGACCCGTAAGGCGATGTCTGCGGTATTGGCGTTGGTAGTTTCGCTAGTCAAGAGTTGCCCCAATCCTGTTGCCGTTTCGACTTGTCCATTTACGATGAATTGGCCCGCGACGTCCTGACCGTAGTCTGATTCTGTGCCGTTAAAACCCAATACCGACAATCCTGAGCCGGAAATGATCGAAACTTCGGATGCGGCACCATAGCGATCAGAGGTCAGTGCAAGTTTCTGACCAGAGAGTGTGACGTCGGCGCTGCGACCAAGAGCTGACAGCGATTGATTCAGTCGGCTCTTCAGCTCTCGCGACAAAGACAGCGCTGTGTAGTTTCCTTCGGTGAGGGTGACGGTCACGTCAGTAGATCCATCGACTCGCACGACCAGTTGGTTGTTTGAGCTGTCGAGCGTCGTAAGATCAGCCAATTCATTAGCCGCACTGATTGAGGCTTGCTCCGCAGCTTGAGTGATGTCGACTTGGTAGGGGACTGTTCCTGAATCCTTCGACTTTGAACTACCTGCGACGAATTCGATGCCTGCTGATGAAGAGTCGCCTCGAAGAGTGAAGAGCCTTCGCACGTCAGCGAATGAAGCACCTGCAACGCTGCCGTTTAATACGCCAGTCAGTCGGCCCTCATTGACACTTAGCTTGCCGCGTTCGTCGGTGGTGATTCCGAGTGAACTCAGGCGGTTAACAGTGCCAGTCAAGTTTGATGAACTCGACAACATCGAACGTTGAAGCTGATCCCGCAACGCGAGTACCGCACGGTTGCCTGCGAGTGGCGCGGCAACGCCAGTCGCCGCGTCGAATTTGGTTTGTTGTGCAAGATAAGACATGAAGTCGTTGTAGTCTTGAACGTAATTCATGATTTCTTGCTTCGCTGCATCAACGTCGTTTGCAGTCGTCAGTCGGATTTCTTTTGTCGGATCTGCCGATTGCAGATTGAGTGTGACTCCTGGGATCAAGTCAGAGATTTGATTTTTTGAACTCTGAACCGTGATGGCACCGGCTCCGGAGCCGATTTGTACTTGAGCATTTGTGGTTTGTTGAATTTCCGGGGCAAATGTGTCTATCGAGAATTTGTCACCGGCGACCAGCGTCCCGGCACCAAACGTGACTTGAACACCATCAATAACTAACTTTGCGACATCAGCGTCTGAGGAGCCGATTGTCAGCGTTCCCGTTTTTGTCCCGTTAGCATTTGAGTAGGCCACTTGCAGACCATCATCGGTGCCGACTGTACCAGAGTTTTGAATGGTGAAGGTGAAAGTCTCGTTCGTCGTACCGGTATAACTTCCAGCACCTGAATTCGAGACGATGGCCGAAGTGCTGCTGAAGGATGACGCCGCGACAACTTGGCCGATATGTGTTGCGGCAAAGTCTGGTCGAAACGCGTTCGGGTCACCGGTGGCGAGATTGTTCGTGATCTTGATGCTGTTGTCAGTTCCGGTGTTATTTGAAGACAGCAGTAAACGATAGGGCTGAGTCAGCGAGTCGGACCCATCGTTAATGACAGTTGCCGAGACTCCAATTCCAGCGCTGTTGATTGCTCGCGATAGGCCGGTCAGGGTGTTGTTACTGGAATCGATCGTAATCGTTGCCGAGTTTCCTCCGGCTTGTATTTGAAATGTTCCCTGTGTGATTTGGCTATTGGCGTCATCAAATCCTTGAGATGCGATTTGATGGTTCTTGGCAACGCTGAGCACTCGTAGTGTTTGGGTGCCTGCGGTGGCTGCACTCCCCGCCGCAGCGGTCAAAATCGACTCATCGCTGGATGTAATCGAGCGGCGGTCAAACACACTTTGTTGGGGGCGTGAGAGGGCGGTCGCTCCTTCCTGTAATGATTGTAACCGACTTTTAAGTGTGGTCATCACATTCTGGAGACCTACGGCTTCTTGCTCTTTGACTTTGAATGTGTCGATCCGTTGCTGACTGAATCGAACCAGGTCCGTGATGATCGAGGCGGTATCGAGCCCTGATGCCAGTCCGTTGAACGTGATCGCCATGTTCTGTGCCTGACTGCGAAGCCACTGTGTGCAAGTCGGAATGTAGCCTTCACCAGAGGAGTGATGACTACTGTCGAGCCACGGTCTGTCCTACAACGCAAGAAAGGAGTGAGCACCGCCGAAGCGGCACTCACTCCAGTCACCCGAGAGAAAATCGTTGAACTTAGCCTTTCAGCAGGCTGAGGATTGCCTGGGACGATTGGTTCGCCATACCGAGCACGGTGGACGCGACTTGTGATCGAATCTGCTCGCTGGTGAACATCGCGATTTCTTTTTGATAGTCGGTGTCACGAAGTCCGGATTCGGCTTGTTGCATGTTAACCACCTGAGACATGTTGTTGTTTTTGGTGGCATCTAGAGTACCCGATTGAAACGCACCAAGAGCACCGCGTGCGGACGC
>CAIJTL010001109.1 GCA_903823545.1 uncultured Planctomycetaceae bacterium | reverse complement strand
GGTTTTTGTTCGACAGCTACATTCAGCAACGGCGGCAGATGAAGTTTATGGACGCGCTGATTGCGTTCTTGCGGACTCTGTTCTTGTTGATGCTGATCCTCGCGTGTGCTCGACCGATGGTTCGACATTGGCAAACGATGTTCGGAACAGGTGGCGGACGCGATGTGTTTTTATTGGTCGATTGCTCGGCCAGTATGAATGCGGTGACAGACGGCGTGTCGGCCTTTGATCGCGCGAAGACGGCGACGTCCGCAGTTGTGGACAAGCTCGGGCGCGATGATCGAGTGACCGTGGTGCGAGTCGCTGCGAAGCCGGAAGAGATCGTGACGCGCATCACGGCCGATACCGATTCGCTCAAGCAAAAAGTCGCCGCCTTGAAGACGAGTCCTTCGCGAGCGAATTTGTTTGCGACATTCACTCAACTCTTCGGCGGTAATTCACCGAATGCGGTCAAGCCGTGGGTTTATTTCTTCACCGACTCACAGGCCAGCGGTTGGCGTGAACTGAAGGAGCAACCCGCTGATGGAATGATGCCTGCCGGGACTCGGCTGTTTGTGATTGATGTCGGCTCCAAGCAAGGTGAGATTCCGAACCGAGCTGTGGTCGGCGAAGTACCGGAGCAACATCGAGCGATCGCTGGCCTGCCGCTGCCGTTGAAATCGCGAGTGGTCAATTACTCGAAGACGCAAGCGGAAGAAGTGATCGTCAGCCTGTTTATCGATGACAAAGAGATTAGCCGGAAGAGCATGACTCTCGATCCGAGCGAAACGGAAACAGCAAACTTTCTTTATCTGCCACAAGAGCCAGGCGTCATGCGCGGTCGATTCGAAATTTCGTCCGATCGTTTTCCGGATGATGACTCTTTTCTTTTCACGCTCACCGTCGAGCCGCAAGTTCGAGTTGTCATCGTCAATGGCAATCCGACGGCTGATCCGTTCGACAACGAAGCGCTTTACCTGCGAACGGCACTCACGGCAGCTGATCGTCCGGCGGAAGAGTTCGATCCGAAAAAGGCGACGGCGAACGGTAAGACACAACCGGCCGGTTCCGCCTCACCGCTCACAACCGAAGCCGATCGACGTTTTGTGAAATCGTTGGATATCGTCGAACTGACGGAAGACAAAGTGAACGCCGAAACGCTCAAAGACGCGTCGGTCGTCATCTTGGCGAACTGCGGCAAGCTCAACGATCAGCAGTTCGCGTTGTTGCGCGATCATGCGACTCGCGGCGGTGGGCTGATGATTCTGCCGGGCGATCAAGTGAACCCCGATCGCTACAACAAACCGTTCTTTGCCGTTCCCGGAACGACCGATCAATTTCTGACAGCCGCTCAGTTGTTACCGGCGACTGGCGATATCAATAGCTCAGCAACCTTTGAGCGATTTGCCGCGATCGACTTCGCGCATCCAGTGTTGTCAGTCTTTGAGAATCGTGAGGCACGGTATCTCACGAAGGTTTCCGTCTATCGTCGCTTCCCATTGAAGCTGCCTGAAGAACGCGGCAGCACATGGCCGTTGATCGAGTTTTCCAACGGGAGCGCCGCGTTGGTGGAGAGCCGCTTCGGCGATGGTCGCGTCGTGTTGGCCGCGTTCCCGATGACGTCGAAGTGGGGCAACCTGCCGCTGAAGCCAGAGTTCGTGCCGCTCGTATTGCGTCTCATGAGCCATGTGCGACAGCGCGGCGGCGTCGAAGGTCCGTCGGTGGTGGCAGCAAACGGTGTCGCTGAAATCTCGGTCGCGAAGACATGGCCGAACCTACAAGCCGAGGTGACTGATGTGTCCGGCCATCACTTGGCGGTCACGTTTGAGAAATCGGTGACTCGACAAGTCGGTGCATTCACTCAGACGGCAGAGAAAGGTTTTTATGCGGTCGATGTGCGCGGCGGTCGGATTGAACAACCGAAGTTTGAATCGCTCGCATTCGCGGTGAATCTGTCGAAAGAAGAATCCAACTTCACGCTGATCAACGAACCGCAATTGAAAGAGTTGCTGCCAGATGTTGAGCTACAAGTCATCGACGCGTCGGCGGAGACTCAGCAGCTTCACGGTTCGATCGGCCAAGAACACGAAGTCTGGCGTCCGCTGATTTATTTGCTGTTCGTGGTCATCGCTGTCGAGTTCTGGCTCTCAACATTCGGCGGCCAGAGAGCTGACGGCGAAGAGGGCCAATCGGTCGGCGAACGAATCAAAGACATCGGCACCGGAGCCTGGATCGGTCGCATGACCGGAGCAGGCGAAGGGAGTTGAAGTTCTTTACCAATGGACTCTTCAATGCAAAGGTGCTGAGAACGCGAAGAGTCGCAAAGAAATCTAGAACAACGGTCGCTAAACAAGAGGTTCTCAGCCAACAATGTCGCAAGCCTGATTTTCCCGCAGAGGCGCGGAGATCGCGGAGAAAACTTAACGCTCGTCCTTTCAAACTCTGCGGCCTCAGCGCCCCTGCGGGAGATTTGACTCGAACGACTTGCTCCGACTGGGATGTCGAAAGCCAGGGCATTTTCTTGGCGTGGCTTCGCGTTCTTTGCACCTTTGCGTTGAACGCTTTACGGTTTCGCGTTGATGCTCATTGGTGGTTTTGTCAGCGACTTGAGATATCGATCGCGGAATGCGGCGAATTCACGATCAGCCGCTGACTGCGCAGACATCGTCGCGG
>CAIJTL010001108.1 GCA_903823545.1 uncultured Planctomycetaceae bacterium | reverse complement strand
GGTTGCGGTTTTGACCGATGTCGGTGGGGCGCATCTCGAAGGATATCTCGCAGGATTGGCGGCCAGTGAAGAAGTCGCGGCGGTTGTCGTCGCTGATCCGAGTGGCGCAAGCGAAGCATCCGCGAAGAAGACTCTCGGCGCGAAGCTGAAGAGTTTTGAACGAGACCATGCGAAAGCGTTGGCAGATCATCAGCCGTCGTTTGCGCTCGTGACTGTGGAAGCGGTGAATGCTCCGCCGCTCATTCGAGCTGCTCTTGAAGCGAATTGCCATGTGCTGGCTGAGAAGCCTTCATGCGTGAGAGGCGAAGACTTCGAACCACTCGCACGGCTGGCGGAGATGAAGCATCGGAACCTTGCGCTTGCACTGGCCAATCGGTTGCTCAACACGGTGCAGGCCGCTCGCAAGATGATTCGATCGGGACAGATCGGCAAGCTTTATGGCTGTGAGCTTCACATCGTCGCCGATCAAACTCGCTTGAAGAGTGCGACCTATCATCAGTCCTGGTTCGCTGATCGAGCACGTTCTGGCGGCGGTCACTTGATGTGGCTCGGCATCCATTGGGTCGATCTCATCATGTATCTGACCGAATCAAAGATTGTCGAAGCGGCTGGCTTTGCAGGCATCGTCGGCGGACAGCCGTTGAAGATTGAGGACTCCGCAGCGATGGCAGTTCGCTTCGACAACGGAAGCTTTGGCACAATCACCAGCGGCTACTATCTCGATAAAGGCTATCACTCGCACATCAAGATCTGGGGCTCGCATGGTTGGATTCAACTCGAACCTCATGGTGGCGAGCCGTTGATGTGGTACAGCACCAAAGAGACTTCACCGCAGATTCAGAAGTACTCCGGCCCTGTTAATGAATCGAGCTACACGCCACTCGTCAAAGCCTGTATTCGAGCGAGCCTTGATCTCGAACCACAACCACTCACCGGAGCGGAAAGCCTGCACGCATTGAAGACAGTCTTCGCCTGCTATCGAGCGGCAGAGACGGGACAATCACAAAAGGTTTGAGAGAGTGTGATTGGTCATTGGTTATTGATCATCGGTCATTGATCATTGGGGATCAGAAACAAAATGACCGATGATCAATGATCAATGATCAATGATCAATGACCAATAACCAACGACCAATAGCCTCCCTCAATCCGCTTCGTTTTCAAACAGAAAAATCATACAAACATGGTCTATCTCAATCGCATCTACACGAAGTCTGGCGACGCAGGCGAAACAGGACTCGGTGACGGGACTCGCGTGCCGAAGACGCACGTCAGAATCTCGGCGTACGGCGGAGTCGATGAATTGAACTCGGTCATCGGTGTCGCGCTGACAACTGAGATGCCAGACGATCTGCGCCGACAACTGACGCTGATTCAGAACGATCTGTTCGATTTGGGTGCCGATCTTTGCGTACCAGAAACTGACAAAGACCTCGGTTACGAGCCGCTGCGAATCTCTGCTCAGCAAGTAACAACACTGGAACATTGGATCGACGCGCACAACGACAAGTTGAAACCCTTAACGAGTTTCATTCTTCCAGGCGGAACTCCTGCTGCCGCGCATCTCCATGTCGCTCGCACTGTCTGTCGCCGCGTTGAGATCGCCGTTCAGCGGCTCGCGGAGTCCGAGTTGATCAATCCGCAAGCGACGATCTATCTCAATCGCCTCTCCGATCTGCTCTTCGTTGTCGCCCAAGTCTGCAACAACCACGGAGCCGACAACATCATGTGGATTCCGGGAAAGAATCGAGGCGTTGAGGAAAGAGCATCCGAAGCGAAGTGACGTTCACTTTGGATCGGCTGAGCCACGTGCGACTCGCGTGAGGTCTTCGCCGAGGATTGATGGGCACCAGTATTTCTCGATGTGCTCGACGACTAATTCAGTGCCGCGTGTGTGACTGACGTAAGGCTTCTCGCGTGGGTCGTACATCGCGTCAGTCAGATCGCGAGCGATCACGACGTTGAAACCCTGCTTGACCATCTGCCGAATGCCGAACGGTCGGCCGAGCACGCACATGTTGGTATGCACGCCCATGAGGACGATGTTCTTGAGACCCTCTTGCTTGAGATAGCTGTAGATCTCTTCGCCGTTATCACTGACGCCGTCCCAACCGGAGATCGTCAGGCCGGGATGTTGCCGAGTGAATTTCTGCACATAGGCTCCGATGACGGGATCGTCACAGGGCTGTTTAGAGACATCGACGGGGAGTTCGGGTTCGCGTTTCGGATCGACATAGCACCACGCCTCGAGCGGCAGTTCCGGCTTCGCCTTTTGGGCCTGTTGCATCCGTTTGCGTTGCGGCATGTCGGCATACAAGTAGGTCACGCCACTGGGAGCATGGATGACCGTCGCGCCGTGATTCCTAGCGGCAGTGAGAACGGCGTTCATTCGCGGAGCCATCTCGGCCACTCGCTCAGCAGCCAGTTTGCAGTAGTGGTCGTCCCACATATCGCAAATGATGATCGCTGTTTCGGAAGCATTCCAAACTGCTTCCTTGCTCTGTTCCTTCCATTCGCCGCTCCCCTTCTCAGTCTCGGTGCGATTGCGTTGTCGGAGCACAAACTGACCTGGCACCTTCGGCTTATTGGCGATCTTTTCGACGGCCACTTCCGCTTTCGGATCAGACGCGATCAGCGAGTTGGTCGCAAGCAATAGACCGGTCACGATGACAAGTACGTGAGGACTGGTCTGTCGAAGAAGAGTTCGGAAGAGTTTCATGGATTGATTCCTTGTACGAGAAATGCTTCAAAAAGCTCAGGTACTCGATTTTCAATGCCAAGCCTATCCTGTCGCCATCAGTCCTTCCAACAGGAGAACCATCTGATGCAAAGCAAAGCTACCAGCGTCGCCGAATATCTGAGCTCGTTACCTGAAGACCGCCGCAAAGCGATTGAAGCTGTCCGAAAGGTGATTCGCAAGAACATCGACAAGGACTGCGACGAGGGAATGCAGTACGGCATGATTGCCTACTACGTGCCCCATCGCATTTACCCAGCGGGCTATCACTGCGATCCAAAGCAGCCGCTGGCTTACCTCTGCCTTGCGTCTCAGAAGAATTACATGTCGCTCTACATGATGGCCTGTTATGGAGAAGCAGGCGATGAAGACTGGTTCCGCTCCGAGTGGGCCAAGACCGGGAAGAAGCTCAACATGGGCAAGAGCTGTATCCGGTTTAAGAAACTGGAAGATCTCGCACTCGACGTCATCGGTGAGGCAATTCGTCGCGTGCCCGTGACGAAGTTCATTGAGCACTACGAGTCGGTCATCAAGACATCACGAACAAAAGACGTCAACAATTCGACACGGTCGCCTAACACGAAACGAGCTGCCAAGAAAAGCTGAGAGCGATCAGCTCGCCTGGTTGATTCAGTCGATGTGTGATATCCCTCGCGATGCCATAAGGAGATTCCAATGCTTACGTCACTGGTCCATTCCGAAACCGTACTCAATGCCGATGTCATACAGCTCGCAGCAAAGCTGGGTGTGACGGCGATTCTTCCCAAAGTACTGGAGATGACGCGGTCGGTTTTTCCTGAAGCGAGGTTAGAGGTTGAGGCATACCAAGACCACGAGTTGGCGGATGAGTGGTGGCTCGTCATTGTGGTACGCCATCAGATTGACGACCCCTACGAATTGGTTGCAGTGACGAGTGATTGGCATCACAGACTTTTTGATTGCTGTCCTGCGCACTTGGCTGGCGCATTCTCGATTGATACGAGCGACCGGTCATGATCAGCGCACGTGACATGCTTAACTTGGGGGACGTGCTCTGTCATGGTGTGAGTGAATCTGAGTGGCGTTGTGCTATTGGACGAGCCTATTACGCTGCGTTTCATCAAGCACGTGATTTGTTGCAAGCTCTTGGATTTCAAATCCCGCGGGCTGAATTGGTCCACGCCTTTCTTTGGAAACGATTGCTGAGTTGCGGTCGTTCGTCTGTTGGAACAGCGGGATCGAAGTTGCATCAACTTCGTCAGTTGCGCAACCGTGCGGATTACGATTTGCGATTCGATCTTAAGAAAGGTGATGCGATTGCAGCCGTAGAAACCAGCCGACAGATTCTCGATGCTTTTGACACGCTCACTCCGGATGATCGTCAAGTGGCACTGGATATCATGGCGGCGTACGAACGCGACGTGCTTCGTGAGACAACCTGGCGGGCTCGTCCGCGTTGAAGGTCAGTGTTCTCAACGTCGCACAGAACTTGCTGGTTTCGGCTCGCGGTAGTTCGAGCGGAAGAAGTCAGGCTCATTGCTCACGTGCCAGAGTTTGCCGTTGTGCATATAGAGGTGACGTTGTTCGTCGAGGTTCAGCGGTCGCGCGCCGATGCGGCCGAAGACGCTGAGTTGGTTACCTGATTCATCGACGGCGCGATCGCGATCGACTCCCTCTGACACACAAGTCGCGTGTGCTCCCTTGGGAAGTTTTCTCGTGGCGATCAATTGAGGCGTCGGACGTGTGGCGAAGCCAGCATTACCCGGTGTGTCCGGGCTTGTCAGTTGGACGACTCGCAAGCCGTTGTGGCCGTCGGCGAGGTACGCGAACTGACTGTTGTAGGCGATGCCGAGCTTCACATCGTTGAGGTCATTGATGCAGCCATTCGCGTTGTAGATCTGATCGACCTTCGGTTCGAGTGGGTTTTTCACATCAACGATAACCAAGCCTTGGTGGCCTCCCGAAACGTAGGCGTAAGTGCGAGCCACGTAAACATTGCGAGCATCATGCAACGGGAGCGACGCTCGCGGTTTTGGCGACGCGAGATCGGTGACATCGAGAATCTTCAGCCCTTCGCTATCAGTGACGAACGCGTATCGGAATTGAACTTGAACGGCGTTGGGTTGATTGAGGAACGGTGCTCCGACGACGTTTTCGATCCGTGGATTCTTGGGATCGTGGAGATCGACGACGACCAGTCCGATGTCCGCGCAGATGTAAGCGTAGTTGCCGACGATTGTGATGGCTCGTGCTCCGCAAAGCAGATTGTTCGGATTGAAGGTGACTTCGCGTTTCAAAAAGTTGTTGGTTGGATCACCGTCGAGCAGCGTTCCTGCTCCGACGAGGATCAGTCCCTCTTCGCGGTCGGCCACATAAAGAAATGCGTAAATCAGGCTGACCGCTTGCTCTTCATTTTCAGGGTCGAGTTTGCGAGTCGGATCAGGTGCGGTCGTCGCTGGAGCAGCGACTGCCGCAGCGT
>CAIJTL010001107.1 GCA_903823545.1 uncultured Planctomycetaceae bacterium | reverse complement strand
GGCATGAACGGCGACCGCATCCGCCGAGCGAAATCCGACGTCCTGATCCTCGCCCCCGGCCCGATCAACCGCGGAGTCGAAATCACCCCCGAAGTGGCCGACGGCCCACACTCAGTCATCCTCGACCAAGTCAGCAACGGCTTGGTGATCCGGATGGCGTGCCTGTATCTGTTACAACAACGACGTCAAGTAGACAGCGGAAACGCCTAGAGCAACTCATGTATGGTGAATTGCCCGCTGCGCAGGATTCGCTCCAGTGTTGAACTCGGACACCCCAAAGCCTGGTCGAAGTGAAAAAGTCGTCGGCTGTTTGTTCCCCGTAATCGGAGGATTCCTGGGAGTTGTAAGTGGAATGATTGTGGCCAAAATCGTAGCACCGATCATCGGCGAGTTCTTTTATGTGCCAGGTAGCAAATTAAGCGGTTTGGGAGAGGAGATCGTTGCCGTCTTGGTAATCGTTGTTGGCAGTAGTCTCACCGGATTGATTTCTTTTTCGTACTTTGAAATGAGGCGTCGTCAGTAACCCATGAGTACCACACTAATCCGCGGCGGACGCATTATTGATCCGAGTCAGAACATTGACCGGGTCGGCAATTTGTTCTTACGGAATGACCGCATTGAAGGGATCGACACTGGGGCCGCTGTAGCCGATCACGTGATTGACGCAAGCGGGCTTATCGTCTGTCCGGGACTGATCGACATTCATGTCTCGCTACGCGAGCCGGGGGATGAAAAGGACGAGACGACGGCATCCGGGACGGCTGCGGCGCTGGCTGGCGGGATGACATCGGTCGCTTGTATGCCGGATACGTCGCCGGTGATTGATACTCGCGCGGCGGTTGAGTTCATTCAGTTGCAATGTGCTCGCGCGGGGCATTGCAACGTATTCCCGCTGGGAGCCGTCACGAAGAATCACGACGGCAAAGAACTGGCGGAAATCGGTCAGTTGGTCGAAGGTGGCGCGGTCGGATTCACTGACGCGAAACAACCGATTGCCAACGCCGAGATCATGCGGCGGGCACTCGAATACACGCGGATGTTCGGCCGCCCAATCTTCAATCACCCACAAGTTCCAGAACTGGCGGCGAAGGGAATCATGCACGAGGGATATTACTCGACGCTGCTTGGACTGCGTGGAATTCCTTCCGGTGCCGAAGTCATCATGGTGGCTCGCGATATCGCGCTGGCCGAGATGACTGGCGGCCTCGTTCATCTGATGACCGTCACGACGGCCGGCGCTATTGAGCACATTCGCCGCGCGAAGGAAAAGGGAATCCGAATCACGTCAGAAGTCACGCCCCATCATCTCGCACTGACTGATGCTGACCTGCGTAACTATGACACGAACTTCAAAGTCGATCCGCCGCTCCGCACGAAGGAGCATGTTGCGGCTTTGATCGAGGGATTGCGCGATGGCACGATCGACGTCATCGCCTCGGACCATCAGCCATTTGCCGAGGAAAAGAAACAAGACGAACTCGACATCGCCCCTGCCGGTGTTGTCGGCTTGGAAACGCTGCTCCCGATTTGTGTAAAGACACTCATCGAACCGGGGCATCTCACGTGGTCGAAGCTGATCGCCAAGCTGACCATCAATCCGGCGAACATCCTCGGCATTCAAAAGGGAACGCTCAAAAGCGGAGCAGACGCCGACATCACAATCATCGACCCAACGACGTCTTGGCGAATTGATCCGACTAAATTCCGCTCAAAGGGCCGCAACACTCCGTTTGCCGGTTGGGAAGTCAAAGGCCGAGCCCACACGGTTATCGTCGCTGGCAAAGTAAGACATCGCGTTTGATGCACGACTCGGGTGCAGCATTCGTTGTACGCGTACCGCGTGTGCCATAGAGGCAGCGGAGTGCCCGGAGTCGAACCGCTCGCGTTGCGATGACGAGATTATTGATTCGGAGGTTTTGCTACCGCCGCAGCCTTCTTGTTATCGGCTGGAGCTTCAGCGGCTTTCGCTGGCTCTTCTTTCGGAGCAATCGGCTGCAGGCCCGGTGCAATGCGATCGTTCGCTGGGACATGAGACTGTTGC
>CAIJTL010001106.1 GCA_903823545.1 uncultured Planctomycetaceae bacterium | reverse complement strand
TGATGCGACTCGCGGAAGAAGTCCGTCTTATTTGTTGTCAGGCAATTGATCATGATCTGACGTTCGGCGCCAGTCGTGTCATCCTCAATTAGGTACTGGTAGTACTCAGCAAAAGATCCAAATCCCAAATGTCGAAGACGCTTTGCCAATCGTGACGAGACAAGATCTTTTTTCGTCGAGTTCAGCGAGATGCCAGCCTCGGTGTAAATGAGCTCTCGAAACGCTTGGAACTCATCCGCTTTGATTGAGAATTCCATACTTGTGCTGAAGTCCTGTCCTTCAGCGGTGACGGCCGTGGCAAACATGGATGAATCTCTCTGCAATAAGTGACTTCTCAAAATTAACACCACATCAACCGCTGGGCTTTGGGCAGCAAGCGGCCAGAGATCGCTCGACCTCAAATATTTCGGGCGGCGACCAATAGTGATGTTGTCCGCTCGTCATCAATTCAATTTGTGAGGCGACGAAAACAGAGGGCACGCTGACGCACTTAGTGATTTGAAATCACGACGAACGCTTCGTGCTCGAATTTGTCTTGGCAATCACAATTCTAGAATCAGCCAACCCGGCAACACTCTGGTTGCCGGGACAGCTGATTGAACTTGTGGAGCGTTCTTAGAATTCAACAAACCCGTTCTCATCGGCTCCGCTTTTGGAGCCGATCGAATCGAGCTCCTGTCGCGAGCCGCTCGGTTTGCCAGAGAGGTTTGCCGCACCGCGTCGGAGCTTCGCGCTTCCATTGCGATTTGAGGTTGGAACGGACTTAGCCACAGGTCGATGCGACCGCCCTTCGGATGAGCCTGATTGAGACGATGTATTTCGGTCACCGAGATTAAATCGTCCCACCAACTCGCGAAGTTGTTCTGCGTTGGCAACAAGAGATTGACTACTTCGTGACATCTCTTCGGTCTGCCCTGCACTGGTCTGCGTCACTTGGTCCATTTGAGTCACCGCAGTATTGACCTGTTCGATACCGACCAATTGTTCCTTCGAGGCCGCAGCAATTTCGGTGACGATATCTGCAACTCGTTTTCCGGACGTGACAATCTCATCCAGTGTCTGGCCCGATTTGTTGACCAACTCGGTGCCGCTATCGACTTTCCTTCCAGAATCCTGAATGAGGTTCTTGATCTCCTTCGCGGCGGAGGCACTGCGTTGAGCGAGATTGCGAACTTCAGCGGCAACCACCGCGAAGCCACGTCCCTGCTCACCAGCCCGGGCCGCCTCCACTGCCGCGTTGAGTGCCAGCAAGTTCGTTTGAAACGCGATCTCGTCGATCGTGGTGATGATGTCGGCGATCTGTCGAGAGGCTTGATTGATCGCTCCCATCGCTTCGACAGCGCTCTTGACGACCTGGCCACCCTTCTCGGCAAGATCACGTGAACTGGTTGCCAATTGCCGGGCCTGTTGAGCGTTGTCCGTGTTTTGCTTCACCGTAGAAGTGATCTCTTCCAAGCTAGATGCCGTTTCTTCCAAGCTTGAGGCTTGCTCTTGAGCACCAGATGCAATGGTCTCTGAAACTCCACTGAGTTGCTGAGCCGCCGTTGCCACAGTTTCAGCCACTTCGCGGACTTCCTCCATTGTGCCGCGGACAGCGCCGACGGCTTGACCGAGAGCTTTCGCCACTTGTCCGACAGCGTCGTCGCCCAAATCCGGAACTTGCAGAGCGAAGTCACCCTTGGCCACATTGTTGACGATGTCCAAAACTGTCGCCACTTTCTGGCGTTGTTCTTCGGCCTGCTTGCGTTCGATATTCGATCGTTCTTTCTCTTTGGCTTCACCAGCTTGCTTGTCTTTGAAGAATGCGGCCAAGCCTTCACCAAGTTGGCCGATCGCATCACTTCCGGCGACGGTGATCTGTTTCGAGTAGTCACACTGGGCGACAAGATTGGCCACTTCCACAATTTGAGCGACCTTGGCCGTCAGTTCCTCTGCTTGGGCTTTTTCACGCTCGGCGTTTTCTTTGATCTGCTGTTCCATTGCCAATTTTGCCGTGATGACTTCCCAAGTCACCATCGCACCAAGGTAATTCTTGTTCTGATCGAAGACTGGACTCACCAAGAGATCCAGTGTCTCTTTACCGAGTGAAATGTTCGCTCGATGCGGCAAGTTGCTCGGATCAGACAGTAGTTTTCGCTGGTGCTCAGGTCGCTTGTGGAAGATATCGATATTTTGTCCGATCATTTGATCGGCCCTGATTGGCAGAATTGACTCGAGTGTTTTCAGAGTCTTGGTCGAAGCGGGATTCATGTACTGAATCTTCAGATCACGGTCGGCAAACATGATGTTGACCGGCGCTTGTTCGATCATCGAGTTAACGCGCCCGGCCTCAAATTTGAACTTCACGATCTCTGAAATATCGCTGGCGTATTTGACCACTTTGGCGGGGCG
>CAIJTL010001105.1 GCA_903823545.1 uncultured Planctomycetaceae bacterium | reverse complement strand
GCTAGGTTTCACCGTGACAGTCGAGGTTGTGAGTTGGGCAAGCTTTCTCGCCAATGCCGGTTGAGATGCCTCGATCGGGACGTCATTAATCGCTCGTGCCGCTTCAGTCGCGACCGACCAGTCTTCGTCATTCAAAAACTGTTCGATGCGGGGATCGGCAGTTCGGCGTTGAACGAGTAACACTCCGCGACGAACTGCTGCTGATCGGTCAGTCGCAAACGATTGAAGGAATTCTAAATCGCCAATCCACGTGAGAGACATCACCGCTGCGTGACGCAGATACGGATCGGCGTCCGCGTTGTTTCGCAACAATTCCAGCAATCCAAGATTGATCGTACCGCGTCGTAGTTCTGAAGGTGCTCGGGGAATCGGCGTAAGCGACGAGTTCGCGGGAAAGACCGTATCACCGCGCCGTGCCCCGATCGGCACCTGCGGCTCGGCGGCTGCGATCTTGCCGAGTGCGATCGCAGCGAAGAACCGAATTCGAGAGCTGTCTTCTTTCAACAGCTTGAGCAAACTCGGTGCGGCATCGGTCACTCGTCGATCCCCCAGCACTTTGACGATCTGCCCGCGAACGATCTCGTCTCCCTCTTCAAGCTGCGTGAGTAACGGCGCGAGAACCTCCGGTCGCTTGCTTGCAATCTGGCCAAGCCCCCACACCGCGTGCAGTCGCGTCACTGTCGTTGCTGCACGATTGGCTGCGAGAGCAATCAATTTCTCCGCTGACGATTCGCCACGACTCGCCAACTCATACTGCGCTCGCAATCGAACACGCATGTCGGCGTGATTTAGTAGGCCGATCAGTTCGTCAGTCGATCGCTTGCCAAAGCCGTCTTGAATGATTTGCCTCGCTAATTTTGCAGAGTCGCTCGCGACGTACTGCGGATCAAACAGCGAAAAGAGGCGACCTCCCAAGCTTCGTCCGCCCCAATCGAGGTTCACAAAATCGGAAACATACATCTTGCCGTCGTAACCGAACTCAACATCGGTTGCGTTGATCGGCTTAAAGAAGTCGTGAGCGTCGGTGATCTCGAAGCTCGCTCCGCGCGGTTTGACAGCGAACGATTCGATCCCGCCACCTCCCGTGTAGTTGCACATGAAGAAGTGACCGGCATACCGATCAGGCAAACCAACTCCTGGGTAATAAGTGAACCCAGAAGGGCCAGCCCCCAATCGTCCGGCTGCCGGAACCAACCATGCCGGTTGCAGATTGACGGCCGAGTGATCTCCTTGCTCCGACCACATCTTCTCCGCGTGCCACGGGCCGGTGAGATATGGCGGGTTGAGCGATTGAAACGCCATGTTCCAGCCGCTGTCGCCACCCTCAACGATGTGGACCAACCGCGAATGATCTCCTTTGTCGCAATTGTTATCTGCTGCAAAGAGATTGCCGTATTGATCGAATGCAATCTCCTGCGGATTGCGCAATCCGCGATGCACGACTTCAAATTCGGTGCCGTCTGGGTTGCAGCGAAACACGGCACCATTTCGAGGCCCGTGAAAAGTCACTCCCTCTTTCGACGTAACGTGAAAGCCCCGATCGCCGATCGAGAAATACAACTTCCCGTCCGGTCCCCACACGAGCCCATGCAGATCGTGACCGAGAAACCCTGCGTTCACGCCGAAGCCGGTTAAAAGCTTTTCCTTGACGTCAGCAACGCCGTCGCCATCTGTGTCACGCAATCGCCACAGGTGCGGGATGCAGGTGAAATAGACATCGCCGTTGTGAGCCATCACGCCGGCCGCCAATCCATCGAGCGGCTCATTGAAGCCCGTGGCAAAGACGGTGCTTCGATCGGCTCGACCGTCACCGTCGGTATCCTCGACAAGCCGCACTTGATCGGCCGTTTTTGTGAACCAGTTCATGCCGCCATCAAACTTATCGGCGAACTTCTTGAACATCGCCAAGCGGTCGTCGATTGTCTGCAACTGCAAATCGTCTTCGAGCAAAAACGGTCGCGTTCGGTTCTCTTCAGTCCCGCGATTGAAACGATACTCCTCCGCCACGAACACTCGATTGTGCTCATCAACGCCGATCGCAACGGGACTCGCGAGCTTCGGCTCCGCCGCAAAGAGTTCGACCTTCAATCCAGCGGGAACTCGAAACGTCGAGAGTTGCTTTATCCCCGCATTAGTTCCGTCAGGTAGGTCCGGATCAACGAGCGGCGGTGCGGCGGAAGCGGTGAGAAAGAAAAGAGTGCTGACAACGAGGCTCAGAGAGATTGCAATAAAACGCATAGGGATCGCTCGCAGAAGTGATTTCACAGGGCGGGTACTCCTGCCCGTCATTCATAACCATAGTTCAAAGGGCTGGCCGTCACAGAAGCTGACTGGCAAGAGTGCCCGTCCTACTACATCGCGGCTTCAGATGGCAACTCATCGGCCAATTGCGAGAAGTTCACCTTCGCGTAGACCTCGCTAAGCGATAGATCTACGCCGAGCGACGGCAGATGTAAATTCGCGTTGATGCCCGATGCTTCCGACAGTGTCCAAGAACCGTCATCGTTTCGCAGATACCGTTCGACATGCGCTTCATCGAGCGAAACGAGCAGATACTCTCGCAGTGACGGGATGCAGCGGTAGTGGTTGAATTTCTTGCCACGATCGTCCGCTTCGGTGGACGGCGAGAGGACTTCCGCGATCAGATTCGGATTGAGTGCGTTGTTGCACTGCTCTTCGTCATATTCGATCGGTGTGTGATAGACGCTTGCATCGGGAGTCGTTTCAAATCCCGTGGCAGCCACTTTCGGACGAAGTTCGCTGCCAAAGACTGTCTCAGGGCGGACCTTGAGTTGGCCATGCGGGTCACCAATAACGTTGCACTCAATGAGACAATGCATCGCACACGCATCCCGCAACAACTTGGCACCCGGTCGCAGACTGCCTGATAAACGATAGTTCTTGCCGTCCAGATATTCGCTTTTGGAATCCGACGCAAGTTCGCGACGATGGTACTCTTGCAGGAGAGATTCGGCTCGTTGCTTGTGGTTGCCTCATGAGACGGATGCTACGCCGCGTTTTGTGATGCGCCAACCAGATGAAGTGCATTGTCACAATACGTAGGCAGTCACGCTCCGCGTGACGAGCCGGTCGCTTATTCTTCACGCGGTGAGGAATGAGGCTGGGTTGAAGCGTTGGAAATTGTGGATCATGAGAGTGTCGAGTTGGGGGCGGTGTTTGGTTGGGGTGTTGGCTTTGAGTCTAGCCGCAGCGCCCACTTGGCTCGGGTTCAAATCATTGGTCAGTCTCGTGAGCGTTCCGAAAGCTAGGTTGTATCTGCTCGCGCTCGCGGAGAGCCTCGTAATCAAAGCTCGTCACTGCGATCATCAAACCCGACCCAGGGAACGCCTAACAACTCAGCGCCACCAAACTTAATCGTCGTCAGCAACTGCGGGATCGGTTCTTGAAAAGCTCCGATGATGACATAGAACTCGGACTCG
>CAIJTL010001104.1 GCA_903823545.1 uncultured Planctomycetaceae bacterium | reverse complement strand
GTTTTTGCGCCGCGATGGGGCGACTGATCGGTCAACCGACTCGAATCACGTATGGTATCAATGCTTTCCCGAAGAACTCACCCTCCCATTGCAAGCTGGAGGCATTCTTACCGCCGTATGGCTGGGTGAGCTTCGATGTATCGGAAACACAAAAGCTCGTGCAGTCATTGGCGTCGAACAAATCGTTGACCGAGGACGAACGCGCATCGCTCAAAGCGGCAGCGAATCGACGATTGTTGAGCGGGTTTCGTGACAATGCTTGGTATTTGCAAACTCGCGGCAGTGACTATGAGCTCGTCCCCAAGGCCACCGCGCGAGTCCCCGTGGTTCGCACCATCTACGCGGAAGCGGACGGCAATGCACTCACCGATCCCGATCCTAGCAACGCCAAACAAACCGCATTCCCGTGGATGACCGCTCACAAATTTCAAGCCGATCATGCGGTGACTTATCCATTCACGGATACCACGAGCTTGCTTGATTGGCAGCGACAGTAAATCAAACGATGTGAGCCGGGTGCCGTCGGCCCCCGGACTTATCTGCTGACCGACTCGTCCGGGGGCTAACGCCGCCCGACTCACTAAGTCTCTCATCAAGATGAATCATTCAAGAGAGAGCATTTTCAGAAGGACAACTCATGACTCCTCGCTTCATCATGATCGGTGGTTTTTTAGGAGCTGGTAAGACGACGACGGTTGGGCGATTGGCTCGACACTACACGGCTCAAGGGTTGAAGGTCGGCATCGTCACGAATGACCAAACAACGGACTTGGTCGATACACACAGCCTGCGATCTCAAGGGTTCGATGTCGGTGAAGTGGCCGGCGCGTGTTTTTGTTGCAACTTCAACGAACTCACTTCGACGGTCGAACGGCTCAGCGATGAATTGCTTCCTGATGTGATCCTCGCGGAGCCGGTTGGAAGCTGCACCGATCTGGTCGCAACGGTGATTCGCCCGCTCGTGCAGGTTTACAAACGGCCGTTTGACGTCGCTCCTTATGGTGTGATTTTGAAGCCAAGTCACGGAGCGAAGATTCTGCGAAAAGAAGTTCGCGGCGGTTTTTCACCGAAGGCGGAATACATCTTTCGGAAGCAACTCGAAGAGGCGGATTTCATACTCATCAATCGCATTGATGAGATCTCTGCAACCGAGGTTCAAGAGCTTGCCGAGTTGCTCGATGCGGAATTTCCCGGAAGACCCGTGCTTCGAATGTCGGCTCGAACCGGAGATGGATTTGACTCGCTCGTCGAATTCCTCGATCAACGTGGTGAGTTCGGACGTCGTGTGATGGATCTCGACTACGACGTTTACGCAGAAGGTGAAGCTGAACTCGGATGGCTCAACAGCCAAGCTCTCGTCGAAAGCAATGCTCCGTTTGATCTTGATGCGCTTTTGCTCGATGTGATCGCTCGCCTGCAGTCTCGCTTCAGCGTGATCGGTGCGGAGACAGCTCACTTAAAGACGATCGGACTCTGTGACGGAACTTATGCCGTTGCGAATCTCGTCAGCAGCTTCACGGCTCCGGAGTTATCACTCCCTTCACGAACTCAAGTCTCTTCAGCAAACGTCGTGGTGAATGCACGAGTCGCAACCGACCCCGATCAGCTTTCGACGCTCGTCCGCGAAGAGCT
>CAIJTL010001103.1 GCA_903823545.1 uncultured Planctomycetaceae bacterium | reverse complement strand
CGTCTCACGAGAAATGAACATTCGGCGTATTTGCAGGGCGTGGCGTATTCTCTATTGTGCCACGAATTTTAAGTGCGTGGACATGGTTAAGTGCTTGAGGCGGACACATGCGTTCTCAAAAAATCAAACGAGGATTTACTCTCATCGAGTTATTGGTGGTGATTGCCATCATCGCAATTCTGATTGCGCTACTTTTGCCGGCTGTGCAACAAGCACGTGAGGCGGCGAGGCGATCTCAGTGCAAAAACAACATGAAGCAATTCGGTTTGGCGATGCACAATTACCACGACGGCTACAAGGCATTTCAGCGTGCGAACTACTCGTCTTCGACGACGTCTACGACCGGCTGGCAAGGATTTGCTGGGCATGTGATGTTGCTGCCGTTTCTTGATCGAGCGCCGCTGTATAAGCAAATTGATTTTAGACAGGCGTTCTGGGGCGGAGCCAACGCGACGCTCAAAGCGACCAAGCTGCCGCAATTCCTTTGCCCCTCTGATTCTGGATGGCAATTTGGAACCTACGGCAACGACG
Organism: uncultured Planctomycetaceae bacterium; assembly: GCA_903823545.1. Lineage (GTDB taxonomy): Bacteria > Planctomycetota > Planctomycetia > Planctomycetales > Planctomycetaceae > SXKJ01. The sequence goes on along the minus strand of CAIJTL010001103.1, from coordinate 9,172 downwards.
GCAACACGGACGGCGGCGGCAACAACTATTTCGTGAGTGGTGGGCCGTCATTGCTGATGCTGGGTGTCACGGGTGGCGGCGTTGGCGGATCGCCGGGAACTCCGATTGCAGTCAGTGATCAAATCGGGGTCTGCAACCTCTTCCGCAACATCGCGATCTCGGATATCCGCGATGGAACCTCGAATGCAATTGCCGCATCCGAAGCGATTATTGGCGACGGGAATAGCAGTTTTTTCACACTGGGTGATGTAATTCGTGGTGTGAATGTTCCTGCCGGATTTCCGAATACATTTGCCAGCCAGATGCAGCTCAATTCATATAGCTCAGCGTGTATGGCGAGCGGGAGTCCTCCGACGCATTACGGGATCACGGGAAAGAACTGGATCAACGGCATGCCGGGGCAGTCATTTCTTAACACGCTGAATCCACCAAACTCTCCAAACGTCGACTGCATGGAGTGCGGTGGCTGCGCTTGGTATGACGCTCGCGGTGTGATCAATGCGAGAAGTCGCCATACGGGCGGAGTTCATGCACTGATGGCTGACGGAGCCACTCGCTTCATTAGCAACAGTGTCGACGTGACGACTTGGCAACGACTCGGAGCGATTGCTGACCGTCAACCAGTTGGTGAATTCTAAGCAATGTCGTGTTACCGGTTCATCGGGCACAGGGACATCACCAGAATGTACAAGACGTTTTGATCGTTAGCTGAGGCCCTCGTTTTCAGAGGGACTCACCCGTTAAAGAATTAGGCAAGAATGCTCGTGAAACTCTACAAACCGTTTTTGTATCCCGCCTTCATCGTCGCGACTTCTTTGAGCGTAGTCGGCTGTAGCCGTGCCCCATCTCCCGTTGACGCTCCGATGCGGTACAGCAGCATTGATGCTTTGAATGAACGGCTCAAAGACGTCGCCAAGTACGGTGATGGTGGCAGCTCTCTGGGTGGAATTCCCGAAAGCATTGAAGACTTGACGAAAACAGATCCAGCAAAGGGAGCGAAACTTCTAGCCTGTTTCGAGCGGCTCAACACAACTGATTCCAAAGAAACACGTAAGAAAATCGCCTTGGAAATGGCGGAAATCCTGAAGTAAGGCGACGGCTATTGAAGGCAGAACGGACTTGCTGTTATTGAATTCGTCGAACTGAGTTGTCAAAAGACGCCCGTTATCGAGATGAAATCGAAACATTCCCAAACTCTGGCAAAGGTCGAAACATGCGGGGCGTTTTGTGGCAGTGGTGTTCTTTGTTGGTTTTAGTGTTGGGAATCGGTGGTTGCTCTCCGAGCGTATCGTCAAGCAAGTCGGAGACAGCAGGAAACACTCAAAAACAGAACGCTGAAAAAACCGGCTCCGTCGGATCAGAGTCAGCAACTGAAAACGCCTCAGTAGACGATGTTGACCTCGCATTGAATTGGTTACCCGAAGCGGAACATGGTGGATTCTATGCGGCTGACATTCATGGCCTATTTGCCGAACGAAAGCTGAAAGTCAAAATCATCTCCGGCGGACCAGGAGTGCCGGTGATTCAAAATGTCGCTAGTGGAAAAGTGATGTTTGGAGTGGCGAATGCGGACCAAGTGTTGCTTGGCCGAGCACAAGAGGCGGACGTTGTCGCGATCTTCGCACCGCTACAACAAAGCCCTCGCTGCATCATGGTCCATAAAAAATCCGGGGTGACAAAGTTTGATGACCTGAGAAACTTGACCCTGGCCATTAACCCGAATCAAACGTTTCTCGGCTTCTTGAAGAAGCGGCAACCGCTCACAGACGTCCGAATCATCCAGTATTCCGGCAGTGTCGCCCCGTTTCTCCAAGACGAGCGAATGGGACAACAAGCCTACGTCTTCAGTGAGCCGTTTGTCGCTCAAAAACAAGGGGCCGAACCGGTCAACCTGATGGTCTCAGACCTCGGTTTCAGTCCCTACACCAGCGTCCTGCTGACGCGAGCGGAGATCATCACATCGAAGCCCGATCTCGTTCGCCGCGTCGTCGAAGCGAGTGTCTTGGGCTGGCGAAAGTATCTCGACGAGCCAACTCAAACCAACGAACACATCCATTCTTTAAACAAGGAAATGGGACTCGACATTCTGGAGTTCGGAGCGACGACGATAAAGCCGCTTTGCGAGACCGGGCTATCATCTCCCGATCGGCTGGGAGAGATGACACTCGAACGCTGGAAAACACTCGCCAAGCAACTCGTTGAAGGTGGCTCTCTCAAGGCGGACAGCGTTGATCCAGCGAAGGCATTCGATGCCAGCTTCCTCCCGAACTAGGCTCCGTTTGCGATGCCAGTCGCCACTCAATAACATCGCCGTCGAAGATTCGACAGAATATAGCCGTCGCGGGCTTTCCTGCGGCGGCTTTCGCTTTCAACAGGAGTTTCGCCGTGAATCGTCCCGCTCATGTTCCCGCTGCCCCAGCCACGCCACCGACAAACAGTATGACACAAGGTTGGCACTGCCTGCATTTGTATCTGCGTGCGAATCAAAAAGAGTGGCTGCAACTGGCTGACTATCAGCGAGCCGAAGGGCGAGACCAGTTGATTCAGTTGCTCGATCCAAACCGCGAAGGGGCCCCCAAGCGAATTCAGACGTCTGTCGTATCGCGCCACGACGCGGACCTCGGCTTGATGATCATGGACCCGGACCCACTAGTCATTAACGGGATTCGCCAAGGGATTCGAGCCAGCCGCTTCGGAACGGTGCTCGAGCCAACTTACTCGTTCGTTTCGATCACCGAAATCTCTGAGTACGTCCCGTCGCTCGAACAATTTGCAGCTCGGCTGAAACGAGAAGGGACCGATCCATCGGACCCAGTCTTTCAAGCCAAGATGACTGGATATGAACAACGGCTGCCGATGATGAATCAACAGCGACTGTATCCAGACTTTCCTCCGTTCCCGGTCGCCTGCTTCTATCCGATGAACAAAATCCGGCACCCTAACGCTAATTGGTACCAACTCCCCTTTAGCGAGCGGGCCGATTTGATGGCCGAGCACGCCACTTCGGGCATCAAGTTCGCCGGCCGAGTTTCGCAGCTCATCACAGCGTCTACCGGATTCGACGACTGGGAGTGGGGCGTGACGCTTTGGGGGCGAGCCCCTGAGCACATCAAGGAGATCGTCTACACCATGCGATTCGATCGCGCCTCCGCGCGCTACGCGGAGTTCGGCCCGTTCTACATCAGCTACGTGATGTCGCCTGCGGACGCGATGAAAGAACTGAAGCTGTAGAACCAGCGGCACGGGTCAGGCACCGCAGAATTCAGAATTGGCGGAATTGAGTTCCGAGTTAAAAAGGTAATTCGTTCCGCCAATTCTGAATTCTGCGGTGCCTGACCCCTCGACCATTTGCTACTTCAATGCAGAAACTTTCTTTGCCGCTTCAACGCGGGCTTTTGCCATGACGCTTTCGAGAGTCACGCTCGCACCGTTTTGGCGTTTGCTTTCGTCGGCCGCTTCCATGAAGGCATAGATTTCCAGCGTCTCTTGTTCGCTCACGGGCGGTTGACCTGAGCGGCCAAATTTTAGAACTTCAAAGAGCAGCGGATCGTAGCCGTCGTAGCTGCCGACGGGGCCTTCCCCTTTGTCGCCAATTGCTTTGCCCTCATATCCTTTTCCTTCGCGGTAAGTACCAACGCGACCATCAGTCCATTGTCCGGTGACTTCGATCTTCCCTTCGGCGGTTTGGCCGCGTTTCACGGAGACGCAACCAGTTCCCATGACGGTAAAGAGCGATTCAACGCCGTGAATGCCATACCAGAACAAATCAGGATGTGTCGCTTCGAGGCTTGCCGGACTGCTGGTTTCGGCCCTCGTGATCTTGCCGAACGCTCCGCTACGTGCCGCGAGAGAATTCTTGCCGAACCTCAATGACGACGACGAGAAGACCGGCACTTTGAATTTCTTTGCCGCCTCAAAAATCGCAATCGCATCAACGAGCGAACCGGCGATTGGTTTGTCGATGAAGCAAGGCTTTCCGGCCTTCAACACAGGAATCAATTGCTCGAAATGCGGACGACCATCGTTCGTTTCCAGGAAGACCACGTCGACTCGCTTGGTCAACTCTTCAATGGAATCAACGATTTCGACACCCATCTTCTTCATTTCTTCGGTGTAGCCAGGAACTCGTTCGGTACTCGATCTGATATCCGGGCTTCCCTTTGGATAAGCAGCAACCATCTTCCAGCCGATCACCTCAGGCTTTTGCTTTTCTGCATTCAATGTCTTGGTGAAGGCGATCGCGTGCGACGTATCCAGTCCGATAATTCCCGCTTTGAGCATCTTGGGTTCAGCCGCCGCTGCGTTCTTCTGCGTTGCAACGTTGGCTGCATCATCGGCTGAACTTTTATTTGCTTTCTCAGCGGCAGCAACGACCGGCGTCTTTGACGGCACGGCCGAACTTAAGAACGAGACATCCCACATTCGCACAAACTGGTCATATCCGGCGGTTGCGACAGTCTTGCCATCAGGCGACAACGCGAGTGCGGCGATCTTCGCTTCGTGCTCATCAGACTTGCCAAGGATCTTGCCGTCCTCGATACGCCAAATCATCAGCTCATTCTTGCCCTTATTACGTCCGCCACTTCCCGTGAACGCCGTTTGACCGTCAGCACTGATGGCGATGGAGTTAATCGGGCGACCGTGACCAGCAAACGCGCTCACAGGATTTCCTGACTCGACGTCAAACAGATACGCCTTTTCGTCAACGCTGCCGACGATCAATTGCTTGCCGCTGGCGACGAACGCAACCGTCGTTGCCGCTCGTGGGATTCCTTCCATCGCACGAACAATTTCACCAGTCTCAACATTCCAAAGCCGCGCGGTTCCGGGGCGAGTGACACGGGTTTCTTCGCCAGCAGCGGTCGCTAACAGTTTGCCATCTGGTGAAAAGGCAATACTCAAGACCGGCTCTCGCGAATGATCAAGCGTCTTTACTAGGGAACCATCTTCGATTCGGATCAATCGAGCGGCTTCATCATCGCAACCGGTTGCCAGTAACTTGCCATCGGGTGAAACAGCGATCGATGTCACAAAGCCGCGATGTTTTGACAGATCACGTTCTTTCTTGCCGCTCGCGATGTCCCAAATGGTGGCTGATTGATAGGCACCGACGACAACCTTCATTCCACCCGGCAACAACGCCAATGATCGCACATAGCCTGAAGCAGTTGCCCAAGTCGCCGTTTGCTTGCGGCTCGCGACATCGAAAACGTGAACCGCGTTATGAGTTCCCACGAGAAGCGTCTTGCCATCCGGCGTGAAGACAACGCTTGTCGTCCAATTCCCAAATCCTTCCAACTGAGCGACGCTATCCATGTAGACTGACTCAGAAGCCCCCTTTGCTTTTTCGGTGTCAGCCGTTTTTGCCTCAACAGGTTTCGCCTCTTCGGCCGCATGAGACCAGGGAGTGACTCCCATAGTCAGCGCGAGTCCCATGATTCCCAGCAAGCAAAACGAGCACATCCAGATGTTTCGTAACAAGGATCGTTGCATCGACATGAGACACTCCTTGAGAAAGCGAAGCGGCAAATTCCGTGGCGGGATTATCCAGTGGTGGTCCCGAAACGCAACTACTCTGATCGGAAGCACTCAGTTGCTTCAGCGTTCTACTCGCGCTCTAATAGCCGCCAACAAACGGAATCCCTGCTGCGGAGACACTGTTATGGCTCGTTACCAATTTCTTGCAATTTCATGTTCGATGTTAGTGTGCGTCGTGAGCGCGGCCATTGTTTGGAACGAAGGGTCGTCTGCAATCGCTCAAACGAGCAAGTCAAAAACGAAAACAGGAACGAGCAAGAAATCGACGGCGGAGACCAAAGAGCTAGACGCTCGCGCGGAAAAGAACCTCGAAAACTTTCTTAACGACACAGCCAAGCTCGCAGAAGACTTCGAAAAGGCAGGCAAGTTTGAAGAGGCTCAAGAGCAAATGCGGACGATCTTGCGGCTGAAGCCAGATCTTCCCGGCATCAAAGAACGTATGGAGAAACTCAATGAAGCGCTCTTTGAAAGTAACGAGATCGATGTCGAACAAGATGTCAAAGAAGGCTGGGCCATGCGTGTCTTGGTCGCAAAAGGGAAGCCAGTTCGAGTCGAATCAACCGGCGAATACACGCTCTCTTTCAATATGAAAGTGGACGGCGGCGGCCTTTCGACGAAAGACCCCGGTACCGACATGGCGGCTGGGGTCCGATGCGGCGCGCTCATGGGTATGGTCTTCCCGACTCCAGATCCCAGCAAACCTCAAGGCAAAAACGATAAGCCGGGCGAAGCATTTGAAATCGGAACCAGCAAGGAATTCACTCCGAAGGATGACGGCGTGTTGTTGTTGCGAGTCAATTTGCCCCCTGGAAACAAGAGCATCGGAAAGCTCAAGGTTCGAGTTTCTGGACACGTCAAACCGTTGCCCAAGGAATTGAGGGGATGACAGATCTCTCCTCGCAATCATCGCACATGACCGCAGAACCATTTCGAGTGGGCTTGATTGGACTCAATCGCCAAGGCTGGCACTTGATCGAGCGATGCCTGAGTGGCGGGCCATTTCAAGTAACCAAATCAATTGACGCCGAAGATGTGAATGCTTCGCGCCAAATTGACGAACTCCTCACGTCGCCAGAAATCGAAGTCGCCTGGATTACTCATCCAATCGCGTTGAGTGCTCATGGATTGCCTACCGATCTGATCGAGCGCCTTCTGAATCATCACAAGCATGTTGTCGTTGACACTCTGTTGTGTTTGTCGACGACCGAAGCGGATCGACTATTCGCGATCGCCAAAACGAACGGTCGGCATTTGCTTGTCCATTCGCCGCGACATCATGACGATGAAATTCGCCAAGCATGCTCTGCCGTATGTCGCGAAGAACTCGGAGCAGTGCTTGCTGCGAAGTGGGTGTCTTGGGGATATGCGATTTCCCCAGCAGGTGTATCGCGCTGTGAAACTCCCGACGGTCGCCTCGCATCAAGGTCCGCACAAACTGGCGGCGATGTACGTCACGTTGACGAGTTACGAGTTGGGCTGATACGACAACTCGCACATGCCCTCGATCAACTCGTCCAGTTCATCCCTCACGAGCCACTCCGCATCTTTGCTGTCGGTGATATGCTTCATTCGGATCGGCCATATTGTTCGCCGACACTTGCGGCTTGGATTGAATTTAAAAACGGTGCGCACGCAGAGATTGATCTTCGACTCAATTGCCCAGCATCATTGCATTCCGGCTGGGTGATCCACTCAGAACGCGGTGGCTTTGCTGAAGGTCGCCAATTTTCTCTGACGGATGAAGGTGAGGTCTTCGATTCGACCGTGCCTCTGATCGGCCTCGAAGCGGATGATCTTTTGAGCCTTGCGATGGCACTGCGTGATCAAAAAAGCGTCAATCAAACACCAACACAGACAAGAGCCGTCATTCAGCTACTCGAAGCAATCCGTCAGTCGGCGGAAACTTGCAGCATCGTGAATCGCGGTTGACCGGTTTGCGCGGACGGCCCTACATTCCGATTTGAACTACCCATGTTGCTTCTCTTGCGCCTTTATGGCCTTTGTAAGTTGATCGACCATGCCGAACTCAGATTCGTCACCTCCGCCCGACCGTTCTAAACAACCGCCCGTTCCACCCAAGCGTCCAGACAAGTCTCCCGCTTCGGGCAACATGTTTTGGTACGGCATGATCGCGTTGGTCGCTATTGCTTTCGCGGCTCAATATGCGATCAAAAAGCCGAATCGGAAGGAAATCATCTTCAGTGAATTCCTCGACGGCCTGCAGTCGGAGAAGTACCACGCGGGTAACGTCTACGAATTACGGATCGATCGCAGTTACATCGAATACCAAGACCACAAGCCAAATGAAGCAGGAACCGTTCCTGCGGAAACGAAGTATTACCAAGTTCCGATCGCGACCCTTTTCAAGGGGGACGAGGATCGTCTCGTTGAAGTATTGAAAAACAAGAAGATCCCCTATGGGGCTGCGGGGCCGCTGTCGAGTTTGCCCGAAGTGATCCTTTACGTGACGTTCCTGGTCGTCATGTTGCTGATGCTGCTCATGGTGCTGCGGCGCGTTGGCGGGCCGGGTGCGGCTATGTCGTTCAGTCGAAGTCGCGGAAAACTGTTTGCTCAAGAAGATGTTCGAGCTACGTTCAAAGACGTGGCGGGAATCGACGAGGCGGTCGAAGAACTGAAAGAAGTCGTTGAGTTCTTGAGGACTCCGCAAAAATATCAAGCACTCGGCGGACGGATTCCGCGCGGTGTGCTGTTGGTCGGTCCTCCGGGAACCGGCAAGACATTGCTCGCAAAAGCGGTCGCCGGTGAGGCGGGTGTGCCGTTCTTCAGCTTGTCGGGTTCAGACTTCGTCGAGATGTATGTCGGCGTGGGTGCGGCTCGCGTGCGAGATATGTTCCAGCAAGCAGGTTCGCGTTCACCGGCGATTATCTTTATCGACGAACTCGACGCACTGGGCAAAGTCCGAGGCAGCGGTATGCCGGGTGGACACGACGAGCGCGATCAAACGCTCAATGCGTTGCTTGTCGAAATGGACGGCTTCAGCTCAGAGCAAAGCGTGATCGTCATGGCCGCGACAAATCGACCCGAGACGCTCGACCCCGCGTTGCTACGTCCTGGTCGATTCGATCGACACGTGCTGGTTGACCGACCTGACATCCGAGGTCGTGAAGCGATCCTGAAAGTACATGTCACAAAAGTCAAAGTGGATGACAGCGTCGATATCAGCCGTCTCGCTCGACTGACTCCCGGTTTTGTTGGCGCCGACTTGGCAAATCTCGTCAACGAAGCAGCGTTGCTCGCGGCACGTGAGGACAAGAAATCGGTCACGATGAAAGAATTCGAGGAAGGAATCGACCGCGTTGTCGCGGGCCTCGAAAAGCAAACTCGGATCATTCCGGAAGACGAAAAAATTCGAGTCGCTTATCACGAATGTGGTCACGCGCTCGTCGCTTGTAGTCTGCCACAAACCGATCCCGTCCACAAAATCTCGATCATTCCACGCGGACTCGGTGCTCTCGGCTACACGATGCAACGGCCTGAAGACGATCGGCAATTGCTGACTCAATCGGAGCTGAGCCACCGCATTTGCGTCCTATTGGGCGGAATTGCGGCCGAGCAAATCATCTTCAAGGAAACATCGACCGGCGCTCAGAATGACCTTCAGCGTGCCACCGAT
>CAIJTL010001102.1 GCA_903823545.1 uncultured Planctomycetaceae bacterium | reverse complement strand
GTGCGAGCCCAAATGTACTCGTATTTGCTCACCGCTCTGCTTCTATGGGGCTTCGATCGTGATCGAGCAGGCGACCGGCGGTGGATGATTGGTTTGGTTGTCTTGTTTCCGTTCTGGGTGAACCTGCATGGCGGATGCTTGGTCGGAGCGGGATTACTCGGGGCACATTGGCTGGAACAGTTGGTTCGACGGCAACCTCATCGTCACTTGCTGCTGATGGGGTTGTCGCTGATCCCGCTCGCGGCAGTGAATCCTTGGGGCTGGCACTATCACTCCTACCTTGCGAGAGCGATTGCAATGCCGCGACCTCGCATTGGCGAATGGGCTCCGCTCTGGGCTGAAGGCGAATTGCATCATCTACTCGCATTCGGAGTATCCATTGGATTGTTGTGGCTTGTTCTCCGAGACGGTCGCTGGCGTCAACTGCCAGGACTGTTGCTTTTAGTCGCCACTGGGGTTGCTGGAGTAAAGAGCAATCGTTTTTTGGCATTTTATGCAATCGTCTATGCGAGTTACCTACCAGGATTGCTGAGCCACATTGAGCTAGGAAAAGACCTGCGACGCTGGTGGTGGAAATACCAATGCGTGTTCTGCGGAGTCTCTGTGATCGGAACGTTGTTGTTACTGGGAAAGGCTTGGCCCCACGAGCCGTGGCGAGTGCGTGTACAAAGCCACCGTGCAACACCAGATGCAGAGCACCTGATTTATCCAGTGGGTGCGGTGAACTATCTCGCAGAGCAACAGTTTCGAGGCAACGTCTTCGTGCCCTATGACTGGGGTTCGTACGTGATGTGGAAGCTCGGCCCTGAGGTGCAGATCTCGTTCGATAGCCGTTACGAGGTAGCATACCCCGCTTGGCGACTAGAGGAGGACTACTTGTTTTTTGAGGCTCGCGAAGGTTGGCAGGCGATACTCACCAAGTACCCAACGGACATCGTCCTGGTCCCTGTGACGATGAATGTGGCGAAGAAACTCGCTGAGGTGCCCGGTTGGAAACAAGTCTACCGCGACCCGCAATTCGCCATGTTTGCTCGAGAAGAACTCAATCTACCGACCGTGATTTTGGACGCCGCATCTCCAGATGGCCGATATCCGTGAGAGAGAACAATGGGCTCTCCGCCATTTGTGTTAGGAACGTTCCCTCTGAGCTTGGCCGCTGACTGAAATCCCGAATGCCGGAGTGACTCGTTGATGCACCAAATCGCCAAATGGATGTTGATTGCGAGCGTTTTGTTGTTGCTGTTGGTCTACACTGCAAGCGGAGTCATTGATCTCGATCTCTGGCATGAACTGGCATTGGCACGAGAGTCATGCCAGTTGGGATACGTCCCCTGGCAGGACCATTTCGCGTATACGCCAAAGCTCGATCTTGTCGTGCATCATGAATGGGGGGCTGGGCTCATAGCCTATCTGGCTACGGTAGCGCTGGGGGCAACCGGTCTGTTGGCACTGAAATTCGTGCTGATCTTGGGATTGGCGACAGCCTGTTGGTGTAACGCTCGACGACGTGGCGCAAGCGTGGTTGCCACGGGGTTGATTGCCGTTCTGGCCATTTGGTTGCGGGATTACAGCTTTGGGACGATTCGAGCCCAGATGTATTCGTACCTTCTGACGGCGTTTCTGCTGTGGGGATTCGACCGTGATCGAAATGGTGATCGCCGTTGGCTGATTGGTTTGTTTTTGTTGTTTCCAGTTTGGGTCAATCTGCACGGAGGCTGCTTGGTCGGAGCGGCTTTGCTCGGTGGGCATTGGATGGAGCAATTGCTTCGTCGCCAGCCACAGCGGCACTTGTTGATCGCAGGCTTTTCACTGATTCCGTTAGCCGCCTTAAACCCTTGGGGATGGCATTACCACGCATACTTGGTACGAGCGATGACAATGCCTCGGCCAAGTATTTCCGAATGGAGTCCGGTGTGGTCTGAATGGCCGCATCTGATTCGTTTTAGTGTCTCTGTCGGTGTCGGCTGGCTCGTGCTGCGTGATGGTCGATGGCGGCAAATGCCAGGCATCCTCCTCTTGTTGGCGACGGGGTTAGCTGGAGTGAAGAGCAATCGTTTCTTGGCGTTTTACGCCATTGTTTGTGCCTGCTATCTGCCAGCTCAACTCGATCACGTTGAACTCGGAAAGGCACTCCGTCGCGTTTGGTGGAAGTATCAGCGAGTAATCTGCGCAGCTTGCGTATTGTGCTCGCTGCTGATGCAGGGAAAACTGGCGACTGAGGAGCCGTGGCGAGTTCGGGTCCCTGGACATCGCGAAAAAGACGCCCCCTTCCATCTGACATATCCGGTCGGGGCGGTCAATTATCTCACCGAACAACGATTTCGCGGCAATGTCTTCGTTCCCTATAACTTTGGCTCATTCTTGATGTGGAAGCTCGGCCCAGCCGTTCAAATCTCGTTCGACAGCCGGTACGAAGTGGCTTACCCCTCATGGCGACTTGAAGAAGATGAGGCGTTCTATGAAGCTCGAAACGGTTGGGATCAGACACTCGCGAAGTATCCGACAGACATTGTCTTGGTTCTCGTGAATATGGAGGTCGTTAAGAAGCTTGCCGACCTCCCCAATTGGAAACTGGTCTATCGAGATTCGCAGTTTGCAATGTTTGCTCGTAGCGAACTCAGCCTGCCCGTCTTGATCACGGACTCCGTTCCACCAGAGGGACATTACCCATGACGCGACGAGGCCGAATGAGGCGTTTTGCCTGGCTGGTTGTCGAAGTCTAAACCGGGCAAGTTTTGTTGTGTGATTACTCGTCAGTCCCCAGATTCCCCGGAGTTCAGAATGGCCGATCCCCGATTTCGAGTGCGAGTCACCAAAGATCATCTGGTTTTCAGTGCCGCGCACTTCATCACGTTCAATGGCAATACTTGCGAACGATTGCATGGGCACAATTGGCGAACCGCCGTCGAAGTGATCGGACCGCTGGATGAGAACCGTTATGTGTTTGACTTCATCGCCATGCGAGACTCGTTGCAAAAAATTGTCAGTGAACTCGATCATCGCGTTCTGCTTCCAACAGCTCATCGGCAGATTCACATTGATGCCGGAGACCTCGAAGTTGTAGCAACTTTTGAAAACCGGCGTTGGGTCTTTCCGCGAGAAGACTGTGTATTGTTGCCAGTCGAGAATACTACGGCGGAGGAGATTGCTCTTTGGATCGCAAATCGGCTGCGCGATGTCATCATCGTTGCAGCGAAAACCCCGATTGATCTGATCCAAGTCGAAGTCGAAGAGAATTTCGGACAGTGGGCGATCTGTGAGTTGCCCGTCGTGTCTGCTTGATGAAGTAGGCATGTTACGGCAACAGACCTACTTCGGCCCCTTCGCTTGTTGCGAGTGTGGGTGTGCCTTGTTGTAAGTCTCACGCATTCGTTGAGTGCTGACGTGGGTATAGATTTGAGTCGTTGTCAGGCTCTTGTGGCCGAGCAGCTCTTGAACGCTTCTGAGATCCGCTCCGCCATCGAGCATGTGTGTGGCGAACGAATGACGCATCGTATGCGGACTGGTTTTGGAATCGAGCCCCGTTTGTTTCGTGTACTTCTCTAACATTCGGCCTACGCTGCGAGTCGTCAGTCGTGTCCCGAAGCGGTTGAGAAACACAGCATCTCGGTCTTCGGGCTTTGCGTCGGGTGACAGAACACGAACCGCGAGCCACTCATCGAGCGCCGAACTCGCATAACGACCGACTGGAGCGATCCGCTCTTTCCGGCCTTTGCCCCGGACTCGCAGAATATTCGAGTCACGGTCCCAATCAGAGATATTGAGCCCCACCAATTCGGCCACACGAAGTCCAGCGGAGTACATCGTCTCCAGCATCGCTTTGTCGCGGATGCCAGATGGTTCGTCGGCCAGCGGAGTTTCGATCAACTTGACGGTCTGCTGAGTCGTCAAGAAGTTTGGCAGCTTGCGTCCGATTCTTGGCGTTCGCAAAGCCTTGGCAGGATTTGAGCCGGTCAATTTTTCACGAGTGCAATAACGGAAGAAACTTCGTAGTGATGCGAGACGTCGAGCGATCGTCGTCTTGGCGTACTGGCATTCGTGCAAGTACGCGACGTAGCCGCGTAGCATCGTGATGTCGACTTCAGCCGGTTCTGGAAAACGACCGACACGGTCCTGCAAGTAGTCAAACAGGCTATTGAAATCTTCTGAATACGATTTCAACGTCAGCGGTGAAGCATTTCGCTCAATTCTTAGTGAGTGCAGAAAGCTGTCTATCGCTGAGTGCATAGTGAATCAACCGAACTACCAAGTCGTCTGGCGCGACCATTGTTCGCGAGCTTCGGCATCAGCCTCTTCTTTCAGGCGTCGCACTTTTTGGCTGAGCACGGCTGCGTCATACCAAGTGAAGCTGAGATCCTTATCAGCGGCATACTGCCCCATCGTTTGCAGAAGAGAGTCCGCACTCTCTTCATCGTAAAGGAAAATGTAGCGTTCAGAGTCTTTGACGAGGGCCAGCACATTCAATTCACGAGTCATGGCGGATCTCCTCATTCCATCATGCAGTCGCCGAGACGACGTAGCTTCCGTTGAATCGTTCGCTTCCAGTTGTCGACTGTGGACTTACACCCCGACCGCCAGAACGAAGCTACTATCGGCCACCGAGACGGCGGCTGATTGCTGAGTTCGTCCAAATTAGGAATTCTGCCTGTATCATTACTGCGATCCAGACAGTCAAAATCGACTGTAATAGAATCGACACAGGCGATACGACCTCTTCACTCGTTCTATTTTGACACGCAAAATCTGCGTGAAATTGATCACAGAAATCGTCCGTTGCTGCGATGCGAATAGCCCGCTACAACGCGACCTCCACTAACAAGGCTTGATCTGATGCCGCTGACTTTTTCACTTCGCAATAAGACTTCAATCCCCCTGGAAGTCGACGCCATTCGGCTCGAAACTGTCCGAGAACAATCTGCGGACGAGGTCGCACACACGCTGGTGCAATACGGCAACAAACAACGAGAGATCGGCGAGTTTTTCGATGTCTCCGGCAGTGCGGCGGACAATGAACTGGTTTGGGAAGGCGATTGCTCGCATGTAAAATTGATCGGCTCGAAATTGATCGACGGTCGAATTCGCGTGGAGGGCAATGCGGGAATGCATCTGGGAGCGGAGATGTCAGGCGGGGAAATCATCGTTTCTGGGCACGTGACTGACTGGGTTGGGGCAGAAATGCATGGCGGTCGGATTCGGGTCAAAGGAAACGCCGGTCACTTGATTGGTGCAGTCTATCGAGGCGGTCGAAAAGGGATGACCGGTGGGGAGATTTTGATTTCGGGCAATGCCGGAAACGAGATCGGTCATTGCATGCGACGTGGCCTAATCGCTGTTGGCGGAAATGCTGGGGATGCAACTGGCGTGAATTTGCTCGCTGGTTCGATTTTCGTTTTTGGAGAGAACGGCATTCGTCCCGGAGTTGGCATGCGGCGCGGAACGATCGGTTTGCTTGGAACATCACCACCGCCAGACATGCTTCCGACGTTCAAGTATTCCGGAACTTTTCGCCCGACAGCATTAAGGCTCTGCCTACTTTATTTACGCAGATCGGGGTTCCCAATTGCAGAGGAGTTATTGGATCTCGCCGTCCATCGCCATTGCGGTGATTTTTTGGAGTTCGGTCGCGGTGAGATTTGGCTGCGTGTCTGATCAACAATTATTCAAACATGCCCGCATCCAGTAGCCAGTTGAGCTTTCCCATTCCTGGTGCAACAACTGATTCAAACTCAATGCATGCAATCGTCCCCGGCCGAAACGAAATCCAGCCGCCACCGATCAGCGATGACGCAAGCGCACTCATGTTTGGTTCGTGTCCCACCAACGCCGTAATTTCTGCGGGGGCTAACACGAGCATTGGCAGAATTTCATCAAGTCCTGTGCCAAGCGACAGCCAGTGAGCCGGCTCGCGAGCGTGGTCCGCAAGCCCCACTGTAGATGCGAGAATCTGTGCCGTTTCCGTGGTCCGAGTTGCCGGGCCATGAAAAACATGCCCCGGTACCACACCCTTTTTGGCAACCCATCGAGCTGACGCCTCGAATTCACGGCGTCCCAAAGCAGTCAATGGACGCTGCGAATCAGGTAAGCCATGAGCATCTGCGGCACGTGCGTGTCGAATGATTAACAGCTGCATGAAAGGTTTCATAAAAAAAGAAGACCACCCAATGGTGGTCTTCCCAGAATTCAGATGACCATGAATCCAATTACTTGCTGGCTGGCAGCTTGCCATCCTTCAGGAGGTCGCCGAAGGTCTTGTCCTTCACAGCGCTCTTCTCCTTCTCAGTCTTGACGAGCGCTTCCTTAATTTTGGCTTCGTCTTTTTCATTCTTGGCGATGTTCTTGGCCAGAGCTTCACCGTAGTTGTTTCGCTCTTTCTTGTCTTTGTCTGCAACGTGGCAGGAATTGCAATCGACTTTGTTGTCCTTGGCGACCTTCTCGTAGGTGGCTTCAAACACCTTCTTGTAAGGTGGACGAGCCTCAGCGCTCGTTCCGAAACCAATCACGACACCGGCAACAGCACCGGCGACCACTACACCTCGCATCAAGCCCT
>CAIJTL010001101.1 GCA_903823545.1 uncultured Planctomycetaceae bacterium | reverse complement strand
GTTTTTGCGCTGAGGCCAAGAGTTGCGGCGATTTGTTTCGTGGATTGCCCCTCTGCGATCAACTGCAAGACCTCACGCTGTCGCGGCGTCAGCTTGTCAAAGGATGAACCAGACGAACTTGAAGCCTCCGCTTGATTGCTGAGGTATCCGGCAATGACGTGTTTGGAAACGGCAGCACTGAGATAGGTGTCTCCGCGAGCAACCGCACGAATTGCTAACTCCAACTCTCTTGGTGAGTCGCTTTTCACAAGGTAGCCGGACGCCCCCGACCGCATGGCTTGCAGCACGTACTCTTCTGCCGAGTTCATCGACAACATAATCACGCAGACTTCTGGAAACTCTTTCTTGATGCGAAGCAAAACCTCGAGGCCATTCAACCCAGGCATCAAGATGTCTAGCAACACAATATTTGGAGAAAGACGATCGACAAACACCAGTGCTTCGTGGCCGCTTCGGGCTTCCCCAACAACTTCGACGTTTTCAAAATTGCTGATGAGTGAGCGAATGCCAGCACGGATTAATTCATGATCATCAGCTAAAAGAAGCCGTATTTTCTGCGTCGTATCAGGGTAAGACATCATAAAGGTCGATTATCTCTGAAGACATGATTCAGCAGTCACTAAGCCCTTACCGACCGCGTATCGGACCAAACCTGCAACGTCATTAATTCGCAATGCCTGCATGAGCTGTGCTCGATAGGTTTCTACTGTTTTCGGGCTCAACTCAAGTTTGATTGCGATCTGCTTCGTCGTGTATCCCTCTGCCACAAGTTTGAGAACCTCTTGGAGTCGAGGGGTCAGCCTGCCCCAAGAGCTGTCGTCGGAGTCGTCGTTCAAAACACGACTCACGTAGCTTGATATGACATGCTTTGAGACTGCGGAACTGAGATATGTCTCGCCTGATGCCACCGCTCGCAGTGCAAGTTCTAGCTCCGACGGAGAATCACTTTTGACGAGATAACCATGTGCTCCATTGCGTATCGCCTTCAAGACATACTCTTCGGCGGAGTTCATCGACAAAATCAGAACTCGAACGTCCGGAAAACTGTGTCGAATGCGTGTCGTCGCATCCAAACCGTTAAGTCCTGGCATCATCAAGTCGAGCACCACAACGTTCGGTTGGCATTTTTCAATCTGTTGCAAAGTTTCGTGTCCGTTGGACGCTTCGCCAACGACTTCAAAGCCATCGAAATCTCCAATCAACCGGTGCAATCCCGCACGCATCATGACGTGATCATCGGCGAGTAACACACGGATCATGGTTATGCCTTAGATTTTCGGACGCGATCACGAAAGAATGCGATCGTCGGTTGTGAGAATTGAATCGTTGGGCTCTTACAGATCTTCGTTCGTCGGCCGTCTTGCGGAAGACTATGATTATGGTGTTGATTTTACCAGTCTTACAGAGAGGGCCGACAGTTTGCCAAAACTACGATAAGTTGCCAATGAACGCGCCTCGGGCATTTTGCCATTTTCCAGTTTGGGGCATCCATAGTTCGTAATCTTCGTAGCTTTCATTTCTGAATGACAACCAACATCGAAACAATTTGCTGGAATGACGCAACGACGTCATGTCATTTGTAAATTTTCATCATCTCTTCAGGATCAGGATTCCGATGCCGCACCCCTTGATCGTTGTTGGTTTGGGCGAATCGCTCTTTGATGTTTTCCCGGATCGAGCGATCTTGGGTGGAGCGCCGCTGAATGTGGCATACCACGCACATCAGTTATGTTCGAGCAGCGGTGGACGCGGAGTGGTCGCAAGTCGCATCGGGGACGACGAACTTGGCCAGCAAATGATCGGCGAGCTGCAGGTCCGAAAGTTGTCGTATGAGCTCGTCCAACGGGACTCAGTGCATCCGACTGGTCGCGTTGATATCGCGTTGCGACATGGTGAGCCAACCTACAAATTTCTTGCAGACGTTGCCTGGGACCATCTCGAATGGACTTCTCAGTGGGAGCAGTTGGCGAAAAGCTGCGATGCCGTGGTCTTTGGTACGTTGGCTCAACGCTGCCCAGTTTCGCGGAAAACGATTCAACAATTTGTCGGAACCGCGAGGCAAGCAATTCGATTGTTTGACGTCAATTTGCGAGTGAACTTCTTCGATGTCGACTCGCTTCGCCAAGGTGCCGAAATTGCGACAGCTATAAAGCTCAATGAAGACGAGATGCCAGTCGTCTTGCAAATGCTAGGACTCGATGCGGGTTTCAAAGACGACCGTTCGACGGAATCGGTGGCAGACTCAACTCACAAAACTGGTGCAAGTCGTTTGCTCAACGCCTTTGGGTCGCTTGGCTTGAAGACCGTTGTCGTCACTCGAGGTGCTCGAGGTACGGCGCTGATTACTGCGGATGATTTCGTTTGTGCTCCGGTCGCTCAATTCCCTCGACATCCGCAAGCAGACAATGTCGGAGCGGGTGATGCGTGCTCCGCCGGCCTGTTGTGGGGCTGGCTCAACAACTGGAGTCATCAAGAAACAGTCACGCTCGCCAATCGGCTAGGTGCCTTCGTCGCCTCGCAACCGGGTGCGACTCCGCCAATTCCAGTGGACTTTTTAAAAAGTTAACACGGATAACACGCAGAGTTGCATGAAGTCATGCGAAAACGGGCTCATCAGTCGAATGATTGCCGTCGTTTGAATGAAAGGGCAAGCGGATTTCACTCTGAGGTTGTTGTTTGTGAATGACCTTCAGAATAGGAAATCCGCGTGTCCGGGAGTTGGTTGTATCAGGCGTTTGGGTTTCGGGGCTACGAATACTTGGGGACGAAGATTGAGCATGGCGAGGTGCTCGCTCGAATTGAACACGCCCCAATTTGTCCAGGGTCGCACTCGACTTCGTGAAAGACCGAACCTCCGTCGGGAAATCTCAGTCGGAGAACGATCTTCTCGCGCGTGGCACGATCCTCTAGCTTCCGCCTTAGAGAAATCATCGCTCAAAAAGCATTGTCAGAAACTGATTGACCGAGTCGCACTCACGCGCGGTCCATTGAATAACTGAGGGGTTGCGCCCAGCAGTTGGTGATTTTTCTGACAAAGCCTAATCCCACTGAACCGCCGGTTGTGCCGCTGCAGATCATGTTGCCACGGCATTAGTGGGCGAGTTTGAATGAACGATCACACGGAGGTATGTCGCATGAAGCGACACGGCAATTGGGGACCAGCGTTCGGTGTTATCGGGCTATTACTCTGTCTGACATGTATGTCGCCCATTTCCGCCGCGACGCAGTCCGGGCGAGTCGACTCTGAAGAATCGCCTGTCGATGTCGAAGCGAAACCCGTATCGGCACTCGCTAAAGCTCAGAAGGAACTGACTCAGCGGCTTTTAGATGCAGAGCAAGCGAAAGAATCGGAGAGCGCCGCTGAAAAAGAGATCGAAGAGGCCAACGGAAAACTCTTAGCGGCGACGACAGCGGATGATGCCGACGCAAAAGAAGAGGCGGAGGCCGAACTCAAGTCAGCGACGGACAAGCTCAAACAGGCCAAGGCCGATCACGCCTCGGCCCAACAACTGGCGGATCAAGCTCAAGAACGGCTCAGGCTCCTTCAAAAAGAAGAAGAACTTAGTCAGCCTAAAGGTGCCAAAGCAGAGGAAAGCGGAACTGTCCCTTTCGAAGAAACGTTTAAGAGAATTTCACAAGCAACTCAGTCTCGCAAAGAGGCTGACATTGCGAAACAACTGGCAGCCACGCTGCGCAAACAAGTGGAATCATTGCAGGCTCGTTTGAGGCAAGTTCGGCGAGACAGTGACGAAATCAACCAACGCCTCTCGGTACACGGGGGAATGTCCGAAGCTGCCAAAGCCAACCTGCGAAGCGAACGTGATCAACTCAACGACGAGACCCATAAGCTCACCGATGAGATCCTCGAACGCCGCCAAGAGATGCTGCTCGCAGAAGCGACTGCCAAATCGAAAGAGGCGGCAGCGGTTCAAGAAGAACAAGAGCTTGGTCATTGGTGGAAACGTTTATTGCGAATCAGCGGCGCATTCACAGGCGTTGTGCTGCTGATGTTCTTTCTTCGCATCATTGTGATTCGGAGAATTGCTGATCTGCAGCGACGATATTTTCTCAACAAAGTGTTGTCGATACTGACGGCACTCGTCGTTGTTATTGGACTCGTGTTTGTCTTTTCGGATCAGTACTCCAATCTGCTGACGTTGTTTGGTTTATCCGTCGCCGGGATCACGATCGCGTTGCAAGAACTCGTCGCCAGCTTTGCGGCGTGGTTCTTCATTAAAGGATCGCGTGGCTTTCGGACGGGAGATTGGATCGCGATTGGCGAACATCAAGGGGAAGTCATCGACGTCAGCTTCACGCACACAACACTGCAACAGTGTGCCCCGCAGACCGACCAAACCACAATCAGCGGAACGCTGACGGGGGGGCTCACTGTCGTCATGAACAACCAAGTCTTTAAGCAGCCGCTCGTGAACTACACGCGTGGGTTTCCGTTTGTGTGGTGCTCGCTGACTTATGTGGTCACTTACGAAAGTGACTGGGAACTTGCGAAAGAAAAGCTGATCGAAGCCGCGCTCTCCGAACGTGAGATCACACAAACCGCCGCGCAGGCATACTCGCAAATCCAGCACATGGCCTCCGAACTTTCGATCCAAGTCGATTCGACCGACCCCGTCGTCAGAACATGGCCCGGCAACAACGGCATCGAACTCACACTGAGATTCCTCGCTCATCCTCGCCGTCGCCCGACGCTACAAGATCGGCTCAACGTTCACGTCCTGCGAGCCGTGTTGCAGACCAAAAAGATTGAGTTCGCGTATCCAACCTTCCGCGCGATCCCAACCCCGCCTCCATCGAACATCAGCCAAGTCGTGTGATGAACGATGCGAAACTCCTGAAATCATATTTGGCCGACAATCAACAAAACTCGGTGTTGCACGTACTCTGGTCGTGAGTCAGCCTGATCCGAGACTGCCGCGCAATCTTTGAGATTTCGGAGGTCTTTATGAATCAAACTGTTGCTCTACGTAGGCGCCGCTTGCTCCACCTCGGAGCTTCGGGCACACTGTCGAGCGAACCTGCTTCATGTTGGACGCCTATGTTTGAACTCATCGCCGAATGCTCCGAACGAAAACAGCGGTGGCAAAAAGTTTTGGTTGCCGGGCGGACCTACGTGCTTGGCCGTGATGTGGGTGTTGAGTTGTCCGTGCCGTGGGACCAAGCCCTGTCACGGCGGCATGTGAGCGTTACGGCCAATCACAAGTTTGTGCGTGTTGAGCGACTCGATCCCGCCACAAATCCGCTTTGCTTCTGCGGCGAAGTGGTCGAGCACTGCGAACTGCAAAGCGGCGAACAGTTCGTCATCGGCGACACGATTTTCCATGTCACTCGAAAAGGCTCCGAATCGCTGGGTGCGGTGGACGCGCCGTTTCAAGAAGTGACCTTCGACGCTCAGACATTGCGACAAGTTCGGTTTCGCGATGCCGATCGACAAATCGAAGTCCTGACGTCGCTCCCCGATCTGATTTGGGGATCGCGAAACGACGAAGAATTGTTCTATCGCCTTGCGAATGTACTGCTTGCGGGAGTCACTCACGCCGACGTCGTCGCAATCGTCCGCAACAACGGCGATGACAAAGCGGAACTCATCCACTGGACTCGCCGTCGCGAAACTGCAGGTGAGTTTCGACCGAGTTCACGGCTCGTGGCCGAATCGCTCAAGCGGCAAAACAGCGTTCTCCATTTGTGGCACTCGGCTCCGCAACTGAATCCAGAATACACGGCTGCTGCGGAACTGGACTGGGCCTATTTCACGCCGGTACTCGACAGCGCCAAGCCAACCTGGGGCCTGTATGTCGCGGGGACTCAAGCACAACCGTTATCGAGCGGCGATTCGCAGCCGGTCGAAACGGCTCATCTGCAAGCGGACGTAAAGTTCACCGAATTGGTCGCGGAGATCATCAGCTCGGTTCGCCGCTTGAACTTTCTCGAACGCCAGCAAGCGGGACTGCGACAGTTCTTCGCACCAACGATTTTGGCCGCGCTCGGCAACGAGTTAAATACAGAAACACTTGCCCCTCGCGAGTGTGATGTGACGGTCATGTTCTGCGACTTGCGCGGTTTCAGTCAGCACTCAGAAGAATCGGCGGGCGATCTGATCGGCCTGCTCAATCGAGTCAGTGAGGCGCTCGGAGTGATGACGTCCCACATCTTGTTGCATCGCGGAGTCACCGGCGATTTTCAAGGAGACGCCGCGCTCGGCTTTTGGGGCTGGCCGTTTCCCTCAGAAGACGCACCGCTACAAGCCTGCCGCGCTGCTCTCGGAATTCGCAAAGCGTTCGACGAGACGTTGCGACAGCCGGGACACCCGCTGTCGAATTTTCAAATGGGAATCGGCATCGCTCACGGTCGAGCGGTCGCAGGAAAGATCGGCACCGCCGAGCAAGTGAAGGTGACGGTCTTCGGCCCCGTCGTGAATTTGGCCAGCCGGCTGGAAACGATGACCAGCCAAATGCGAGTCCCCATCCTGCTTGATGAAGTCATGGCCCGATTGGTCCGCGAACGACTCGATCCGCAAGAAGGTCGTATTCGTCGCTTGGCCAAAGTTCTGCCGCTCGGATTCGAGAACCCGGTCGTGGTCTCCGAACTCGTCCCACCCGTTGAGCACTTCCCCGAACTGACCGACGCGCACCTTGCCCGTTACGAACAAGGGGTCGACGACTTTATCGCTGGCCGCTGGGAAGCCGCTTATCGCTGCTTGCACGACATGCCCGCGACCGATCGTGCCCAGGATTTCTTGCTCGCCATGATCGCCCAACACAATCGCAAAGCGCCCCACGACTGGGACGGCGTCGTGCGATTGAGCAGCAAATAAGTCTGCAAACGAAGTCTGGCGTCAGGCGTTTGAAAATTAGCTCGACGCGACAGCAAGTGACTCTATGCAGTAGCACTTGCAGACGCGTCGAGCTAGTTTTGAAACCGCCTCTGAATTAACGTCATCAGGCCGTATTCAGTTTTTCTTAGGGAGTCCATTTTGATTACATCCGAATCCAAAGACGTTCCGTTTCCCGACCTTCCCAAAGGGGCGGGACGAATTGACAAAGACGCATCGACGTCATTCACAGAAACTGATTCCGGGTTGAAGTACCGCATCCTTCGCCAAGGGACCGGAGCCACTCCGAAGGCAACCAGCTCGGTGAGGGTTCACTATCACGGTTGGCTCGACAGCGGGAAAGTTTTTGACAGTTCCTACCGCCGCAACGAAGACATCTCGTTTGGCCTGAACCAAGTCATCAAAGGTTGGACAGAAGGGATGCAGCTTGTCGGTGTCGGTGGCATGATCGAGTTGCAGATTCCATCGGATCTCGGCTACGGCAACCGCGGAGCACCGCCAGATATTCCGCCGAAAGCGACGCTGCACTTTCTCGTCGAGTTGCTCGACATGAGATAAGCGGCTGAGAAAGAACTGCGCTCCGTCATCCGTGTTGACAATTACGTTTTGTGAGCGGCAAGGAGTTAACCGCCGGTGGTACGTGGATTCTGACCAGCGGCTAGCGCCTTGCCGCT
>CAIJTL010001100.1 GCA_903823545.1 uncultured Planctomycetaceae bacterium | reverse complement strand
TGGCTTAACGATCGACGCGGCCACGGCCGTCGGGACGACCCATCCAGCGACTGCCGGAACCGACTACACGGCGGTTTCATCGCAAACGCTTACGTTCAACGCGCTCACAACCACGAGAACCTTCGCCGTCACGGTGCTCACCGATTTGGAGGAAGAATTCGACGAGACGTTGTTCGCCAATCTGTCGAACCTCGTCGTCAGCGGTCGCAACGTGACGATCTCCGACGCACAAGGACTCGGCACTATTACGAATGACGACATCACGATCCCGACGGTCCTGTCGAGTGTTCCCAGTACCTCCGGCCCGACGAGTGCCGCCAGCGTCACCTTCACCGTGACCTTCTCTGAAGACGTCACGAACGTGACTGCGGACGACTTCGCCGTCACCGGAACCAGCTCTGCCAGCGGTTCGGTCTCGAATGTCGTGGCGGTCAATGCGTCGGTTTACACCGTCACCGTCGGCTCGATCGCCGGAGCGGGAACATTGCGGCTCGATCTGAAGTCGGCCACCGATGTCACAGACTTTTTCGCCCACACCGCGACCGCATTCAGCAGCGGATCGACTGTGACCGTCGATCGAGCTGCACCGACGGCTGACATCGTCGATATCACACCGGACTCCCGAACAACTGCCGTCGGCACTGTCACCGTGAACTTCACAGAGCCGGTCAGTCACGTCGATATCAGTGACTTCCGACTGACTCGCAGCGGCAACAACGTCCCGCTGACGGGCCTCACAGTGACGCAGGTCACAACCTCGCAATACACGCTCGATCTGACGACCGTGACGGGGGCGGAAGGCTCTTACGTGTTGACTCTGAGCGCATCGAGTTCAGGGATTGCGGATGGCCTGGGCAACCTGATGGATACTGACGCGAGCGATGCGTGGGTCTTCGGGACAACGTCCGTCGCAGTGGTGAGCGGCGTGCTGTCATTCACCGACGCGGGCGTCCCCACGAACGACAGCCCGGCGTTTTCTGTCGTTGGTGGCAATCTGCGAATTACCGATCCCGGCTCAGTTCTCGGAGCGGGTACGGGAGTCACTCAGATCGACGACCACACTATCGAAATTCCGTTGAACAGTCTGACGCAGATCACCTTCAACGGCGGCGGTGGCAATGACCTGCTGACCTTGGACTTCTCGAACGGTAGTCCGATTCCGAGCGGCGGCCTAACTTTCAATGGCGGAGCCGGCGGTCACGACACGCTCACCCTGCTCAATGTCGGCGATCTGTATGATACCTCGATCTTCAATTACACGAATCGGAATGACGGCACGATCGCCCTCACGAACGGTAGCGGCACGTCGAACATCACATACACCGGTTTGGAACCGATCTCGATTGATGGCACACCGACCAACCTCATCTTCAATCTGACAGTGGGATCCGACTCGAATGTGATTCTCGAGGACATCGGTGGCCCAGACGGGTTCATGAGATTATCGGGGCCGACATTCGAGACGACCGACTTCAAGGTCGATTCGGCAGTGTCGATCACCGTCAACGGCCTCGGCGGTAATGACAACATCACGGTCAAGCACATCGACTCAACCTTCACCGGTTCGCTGACCATCGACGGTGGTAACGGCAACGACAATCTCAACGCATCTGCGGTGAATTACTCGGTCACATTGCTCGGTGGCAGTGGAGATGATCGACTGACATCAGGTGGAGGAAACGATCTGCTCGATGGCGGTGCAAACAAGGACACAATCAAAGCGGGGGCTGGCAACGACACTTTGGTCGGTGGAACCGGTGACGACTACCTCAACGGCGAATCGGACACGGACTATTTGGTGGAGGTAATCACGGGGAATGCCAGAATCACCAACACCAAGCTAGTCACCAGCGCCAACGGGACTGACACGCTGATCGCTCTGGAGCACTTCGAGATCTCCGGCGACTCCGGCAACAATGTGCTCGACGCTTCAAAATACACCTTGGGTGGCGTGACACTGCGAGGTCAAGACGGCAATGACACGCTGCTCGGTGGTGCGAGCGATGACACGCTCGATGGCGGCGACGGCATCGATCAAGTGAAACAGTCCGCTTCGCTCAACCAGATTCTGATCAATACCCAGCTCACTGGAAACGGTTCGGACACTCTGAACTCGATCGAGCGTGCGAACCTGACTGCCGTGTTAGCTCTCGGCAACAAGATCGACGCGAGTGCCTTCTCCGGCTTCGTCACACTGACAGGCGGCAACGGTCCCGACCAGTTGCTCGCGAGCGTCCAGGGAAGCGTCATCAATGGCGGTGCCGGGAAGGACACGATCACCGGCGGCGTCGGAGCAGACAGCATCAACGCTGGAGCCGGTGACGACTCCGTCTCTGCTGGAGACGGGAACGACACCATCTTTGGCAGCACCGGCAACGACTTCATTGACGCTGGTCGCGGCGACGACTCGATCTATGGCGGCGACGGCCGCGACAAGATCTTTGGCGGTGATGGCGACGACATCATCGACGGTGGCGCCAACGATGACACCATCAGTGGAGGAAATGGCAACGACATCATCACCGGTGGCAGTGGCAGCGACGCGATCTCTGGTGGAGATGGCAACGATCTCATCAGCGGGCAAGACGGCAACGACACACTCCTTGGCGACGCAGGGAACGATACTCTGATGGGAGGCAAAGGTCGTGATGTTTGTCTCGGCGGTGATGGCAACGACACAATCGATGGCGGAGCCGATCGAGACACCATCGCAGGTGGTGCTGGCGACGATCTGCTCTCGACACTCAATGAGATCGATGAAGCCTTCACGTTCGACTTTGCCATACTTTTGGTCTGATCGTTTTCAAATCAGTGTGATACACGCGGCCCGTGTGCATCTTTGGGGCGAGTGAGTAGCGTCGGTTCAATGGCTCCTACTTTAAGTAGCCGCAGTCGCCAGACCGTGGGATATTGACGGTATTTCCCCGTTCCCCACGCTCTGGCGAGCGTGTTGAATTTCTTGTTTAACCCCATCGCCATCGGCGTGGGCGAGCCGGGGAAGAACGACTTACCTTCGCGCGCACGCCGATGGCGTAGCGGTTAAACGACTTTTTCAACAGGCGCTGGCGAGCGTGGCTACGATCTACAGTCAGCGTCTTGGGGCTGACGCCGCTCCGCACGCCTTGATGCTTGCGGCCAAAGGTGCCTTATGCTTTTCTCCGGGTGAGCGTCGAGTGCGGCTCCCGTCGTTCGTTTGGAGCCGCTCATGAAGGATTCGACCACAAGATGTGATCTCACGTCACGCGCCTTTCGGAGAATTTCAACATGGGCTGTTGGCAACGGCTTCTTGGTGTCTGGTTGATGGCAATGGGCACGCTCGTGAGCACACAGGCGGCTCAAGCCGAATTGAAGACCTGGGATGGCAAACATTCGATTGACCAGATTGAAGTGACCGTTGTCTATTTCTTGCCGAAGGGTCGCACGCCGCTACCAGATTGGAAGGACCGAGCGAGTTACTTCTGTCGGCGGATCGAGCGATTTCATGAGCGTGAGTTTCAAGGTCAATCGGTCATGAAGACCGACTTGCAACCGGAGCCGTTTGTCTCGGCTCGAACGGTTGAGCAACTTCGTGACGGTGATGGCGACTTCATCTTCTTCCAGACAGTGCGCGAAGTGGACAGTGTGTTGCAGTTGGCTAAGAAAGAGCGAAAGGCTTTCCCGATTCTGCTGGTGCTCAGTGATATCAACTGGCGACCACTGGATGATTTCTTCCGAGTGAAACCGGCTTCTGAAGGGAGGTTTGTGTTTGAGGGAAACTATTCGAACGGTCGTCATTTTCCCGGTGCAGCCGCAGGCGGTGCGCGAGCGACGTATCTCGCCGATCGAGGCATGGGAATGGGATTGGTCAGCGCTGACGGCTGGCGAGTTCCCTATTCGGGAGGTGACTGCGTGGTCTATCACGAAGGTGTCGGACACACGATTGGCCTGCCGCATCCACAACCAGGAAATGGCTCGGTGATGAGCCTCGGTCAGTACAACGGCTGGATCAGCGAGTCGTGGCTGGATGACGCGCAGAAGAAACGACTCGGTTGGACGCCACCGGAAAAACCTGTCGATCGAAAAACGGATTTGTTTTCGGTTTTCAAAGCGCTGCCTGATCCGCTCGTCCCAAAGCCGAATGAACCGGTGCGTCTGAAGCTGACTTGGCCGGAAGGAGTCACGATCAAATCCTGGCGAGTCCGTTTTCAAACCGAACAATGGGGTCCGTGGATTGAGTCCACTGATGTCGCCGCACCGAATCTCGACAAGCTGCCAAACTCAGAGCGGCTCTTCAAAATGAAAGCACCAGAGAGCGTTCTACTTGGCCAATTCGATCGCGCATCGCCGGTCAGCTATCGAGTCGATGCAGTGCTCGAAGATGGTCGTGACGTTGAGTTATGGGGCTACTTCCAAGTCCGTGAGAAGCCGGACGTCATCCCGTTGCCTCACTCGCCGGATTTCGGCTCGGCCGAGAAGCAATCTCG
>CAIJTL010001099.1 GCA_903823545.1 uncultured Planctomycetaceae bacterium | reverse complement strand
GCTAGCGCGTTCCGGCTGATTGGTATGTTCTCATCTGCGGCTCGCCTAAAAATGTCGAGCAAGGTGTCACGCGAGAACATCTTCAATCACTCGGCCGTCGTCGATTTCCAATCGCTTGCGGCCGGGGTAATGCAGACGGCGGTTGTCTAGGCCGAGCAGATGCAACACGGTCGCGTGAAGGTCGGTGACGTAGTGTCCTTCGCCGAGCGCGTGGTAGCCGAGTTCGTCGGTGGCTCCGTGGACGTAGCCCTTCTTCAATCCCGCTCCGGCCATCCAGATCGTGAAGCCGTTTGGGTGATGATCGCGACCGTCCTTGCCGCCGCCTCGCAGTTCGAGGCCCGGAGTTCGACCGAACTCGGTGCAGAAGACGACCAGCGTGTCGTCGAGCAACCCGCGCTGTTTCAAATCCTGGATCAAACCTGCGACCGGCAGATCGACCGTCGCGCACAGCCGCGTGTGGTTGTCTTTCAACTTTTGATGCGAGTCCCAAACTCCGTAAGGCGACGGGAAGACTTGCACGAAGCGGACGCCTCGTTCGACCAGCCGTCTGGCCGCCAGCAACCGCTGACCGGCGAGCTTGGTGTTGTCGGCGTTCAAACCGTAGAGCGATTGTGTCGCGGCGGTTTCTTGCGAGAAGTCGATCGCCTCCGGGACAGCCGCCTGCATCCGAAACGCCAGTTCGTACGCGCGGATGCGAGCTTGCAGCTCTTGGTCCTCGGGATACTCGACCGCCGTTAGCAGGTTGAGCTTGTTGATCAGGTCGTACTCGCGGCGTTGCTCTTCGAGCGACTGCCCGGCCTGACGCTGTCCGAACGGCAGCGGGTTTTTCGGGTCGAGAGCGATCGGAACTCCGGCGTGCTGCGGTCCGAGGTACATCGAGTCGATCGACAACCGCGTGTCCGACCGCGTCGGCCCGCCGAGCACCGCGAACTTCGGCAGGTTCTCGTTGAGCGTGCCGAGTCCGTAGTGTGCCCACGCTCCGACGCTCGGTTGTTGTTCGTCAAGGCGATGCCGCCCGGTGTGAATTTGATTCTCGGCCGCGTGGTCGTTGTCCGTCGTCCACATGTTGCGGACGAAACACAGCTCATCGACCTGCCCCGCCAGATGCGGCCACCAATCGGTCATTTCGATGCCGCTGTCTCCGTGCTTCCGCCAACCGACCTGCATCGGATAGATCGTCGGGTACACATCGCGAACGTTGATCTCTTCCGCCGCCACCGATCGAAACCGCTTCTTGTGCAACGGCGAGTTCAGCGGATTCTCAAACGGCGTCTTATCAAAAGTCATCCCCGCGTACTGATTGAGCGCCGGTTTTGGATCGAACGTCTCAACGTGGCTGTAACCGCCGGAGAGGAAAATCCAGATGACAGACTTGGCACGCGGTTTGAGGTGAGGGGGAGAGGGGGCGAGCGGGAGAGGGGGAGAAACCACAGGATCGGCTTCGGCGCGGACGATTCCGTCTTCGGACAAGATTGCTCCAAGCGCGAGGCCAGTGAAACCCATGCCGAAATCAGAAAGGAACGCCCGGCGACAGAACGAGCATTTCTCCCCTTCGCCCCCTCGCCCCATCGCCCCATCGTTCATCTCATGGTTCGTCATCATTTCAGCGTCCACTCCTTCGCGTGGGAGATCATGTTGACCAGCATTCCCAGGACGGCATCGTATTCGGTGTAGAACTCAACGGCTGCGTCACGGTTAAGGTACTGACACTCGACGGCATACTGAATCCAAACTTGCGTTTCGGCAGCTTCACCTTCGCAGTCGTTCAACTTGGCAACGAAGGCTGCCTCGTAGCGGCGTTTCCGCCACGCTTCGGCAAGGTTGCTGCACACGGATCGAGACGACCGCCGCACCTGGTCGGTCAAAGAGTATTTTTCCTCAGGAGGAAACTTCTTTGATGCTTCAAACAACTTCATTGAGATGGCGAATGCCCGCTTGTAGACGTCAAGTTCCGAATGACTCAGCAACAGCATGTTGGCTTCCCTCAAACGATTGTGCTCATCGAATCGTCAAGAAGTCATTGTGGTTGAACAGCACCCTCACAAGGCTCGCCCGCGTACGCAGAACAACATCGTTGACATTCGATTTTGTCAGCGAGTCTCGCTGGTTCCGCAACGTTTCCAAACAGATTTCCAATTCGGGAATCGTTGCAGAGCGGGTCAAGATGCGTTCAAAACACGCGATAACAAACTCTCTGTCGTCTTTCTCCCTCTCTCCCCCGCCCCCACTCTCCCCCTCGAACTTCGCGACCACACTACTCAATTGATGGACCAAATCGCTGTTGGTCAGAGCGAGGGCTTGTTGCGGAACGATGCTTTGTGTGCGGCGGTAGCAATCGAGGGGATTCGGGGCGTCGAAGAGCTCACCCATCGCGCTTTGGCCTCCTTGTTCCGGGTAGACCGAGTAGTACAGGCTGCGACGGAAGGTGGTCAGAGCCTCGCTGTTTTCAAGTTCTTGGCCGCCGATCTTCGGGTCGAGTTTGCCCGCCACATTCAGCAAACTGTCGCGCACAACCTCGGCCTCCATGCGGCCAGGGTTCATCCGCCAGAGGAGTTTGTTTTCGGGATCATTGGTTGGAGAGGGCGAGGGGGAGAGGGTGCGAGGGGGAGAAACCGCAGTCGACGACGAGGTCGCTGATTTGTTTGCGTTTCTGTCTTTCTCTCCCTCGCCCCCTCTCCCTCTCGCCCCCTCCTCAACCCGACTGCTTCGCCGATACGCCGCACTGGTCACGATCAGCCGGTGCAGATGCTTCATGCTCCAGCCGGATTCAATCAGTTCGACTGCCAGCCAGTCGAGGAGTTCGGGATGCGTGGGCTTCGCTCCATTGCGGCCGAAGTCAGTGACGGTGCTGACAAGCGGGGCGTGGAAGTGATGCGACCAAATGTGATTGACGGCGACTCGCGCGGTGAGCGGGTTGTCGCGCGAGGCGATCCAATCGGCGAGGGCCTTGCGGCGGCCGGTGCTGGTTTTCGGATACGTCGGGCCGAGCGGGGTGTAGGTATCGGATGCTTGGTCCGCAGCGGCGGTTCGTGCTTTGTCGAGCGCGGGCCGCAAGGTCGCGAGCAGCTTAATTGCCGTATCGATCTCTTTCGCGCGGTTCATGTCGGTCATCGGCTTCGCTTCGGCAACGGCGACGGCGTTCTCTTGAGTCAACACGTCTGCTTCGGCCTTTGCGAGCACGGCGATTCGTTCGAGACGACTGGCATCGCGGGCGAGAGATATCACCATGTCTTGGCGAGCCGAGGTGCGTAAGACCTCGGACGTGTTTGGGGGATTCGAGTTGGTCCGGGGACTGACGCTCCCCGGCTCGCCTATTGAATTGGATTCGCCGAGCTTCGCGCGGTCGGCGGCGATGCGGGCTTCGAGGGCGGACAGCTCCGCGCGGGTGGCGGTGAGTTTGGATTCGGCGGCTCGGACCGGGAGCGATGCGGCATCGACGGCTCGGCGGGCGGCGAGCAGCTTCGTCCACGGGTCGCGGAGCGATTCGTTGCCGGCGGTTGTCGAGACCACCGATGTCGCGGGAGCCACTGCGAACGACGAGGTCGCCCAACCAGCGACGCCGACGATGTCGCGATCGGCGGTGAAGGCCGGAGCCTCGAAGTCGTAGAACGCGACACGAACCGGAGCCGCATCGCCAACGACGGGGGCGGTCAGCGCAACGTCGTCGATGACCGCGACGCTGCCAGTGCGAGCGTCGAAGCTGATCGCCTTTGTCGTATCACCGACGGGGTTCCAGCCGTTGAGCGCGACCGGGACCGCATCGACCAGCAGCTTGTCGTCTGTCAGCGAGCGAACCGACAGCAGGCAGCGGTCGGCCTTCGTTTCGATCTTCAGCGAGACCACGAAACGCTTCTGCCCGGCGGCGAAGTCGTAGCGGCCTGCCTCAAATTCGGTGAAGCCGCCCGGCTGATACGACATGACGCGCCCCTTCTCGAACGCGACGTATCCGGCAGTCAGACCTTGAACGATGTGCTTCGCAAACTGAAAGTTGAAGTGGGCGTCGCTCAAGATCAGAAGTTGAAAGCTGAGCGTCGTCCCGTCGTCGAGCGATTTGAGATGCTGCACTCCGTTGTGCAGCGTGCGTCGTCCGGCTGTCGCGTCGAAAAGGAGCGATTGCTTCCCCGCGAGCGCACCAGGTCGGGCGCCTTGCTCGGCCTCTTTCACCGCCGCGTCGTAGACAACCTCGGCCTGAGCAAGTTGCTGCTTCACGGACTCGGAGGCTTCTGACTTCGGCACGCTGTTGAACTGTGACTCTGCCGCCGCGATCGCCGCGCGTGCGTCGGTCAACATCGTTTCGATGATCGCCGGACGGAGGCCGGGATAGAACGCTGTGGTCGGCAGAACGATCGGCGAGATTGGCAGATCCGTACTAGCACGACGCGCCAGCGAGTGGTCGGTCGTGTTGGTTGTTGAGTTGCTTGCCTTCACGTCACCATGAACTGAACCACTCGCTGGCGCGTCGTGCTGGTGTTGGAGAAACGCCGGAACCCCCGGCACGATCGAGCCGCGTTCTTTGACTCGATTTCGTTCGTCACCACCGGTGTAGAACCATGTCGGGGCATCGGGCGTTTTGTCGAAGATGCGGACCGCTCCGAGCCGCTGAATTTTGCGGAGCTTGCTGTAGTCATACTCCTGAAACGGCCCCGGATCGGCCTCGCCCGGAACGCGGTCTTGGCGAATGGAGATCGGCTCGAAGAACGCTCGCAAACGAAAATAATCGTCCTGCAAAATCGGGTCGTACTTGTGGTCGTGGCAGTGAGCACAGTTGAACGTGAGGCCGAGAAACGCCTTGCCGGTGTGCTCGACGGTGCTCCGCATCCAGTCGTTCGGGTTGAGCGCGTACCAGTTGCGAATGAGGTATCCAGTCGCAACTCCTGCGTCGTCGTCCTCCGGGCAGACTTCATCGGCGGCGAGCATCTCGCGAATCATCCGGTCGTATCCGTGATCGGCGTTGAGCGACCGCACGATCCAATCTCGCCAACGCCAAATCTGCGGAGCACTGTTCCAGACATCGGGCACATGCCGCCGCCCGTACCAATCGCTGTATCGCCAAATATCCATCCAATGCCGAGCCCACCGCTCGCCATGCCGAGGATCGCGCAGCAAGCGATCCACGACCACTTCATAAGCCATCGGCGATTCGTCTTCGAGAAACGCCTGCAACTCCTCACGAGTCGGCGGCAGCCCGATCAGGTCGAGATAAACGCGCCGCAACAAGACGTGCTTCTCGGCGGGCGGGCGAGGCTCAATTCCGGCCGTGCCCAGCTTGGCATCCACAAACGCATCGACAGCATTTCGGACTTCGGATTTCGAGCTTCGGATTTCCGGCCGCACAGGCCGGCTCGGTTTCTTGAACGCCCAATGCTCGCGCGGGTCTTGCTCCGGCTGTTCATTCTCTGGCGACGTGGCTCCTTGCTCGATCCACGCTTTGAACAGCGCGACCTGCTCCGCGGTCAGCGGCTTGCCCTCGGCCGGCATTCGCAGCGAGTCGTCCTTGGACGCGATCCGCTCGACCAGCAAACTGTCAGCGACTTTTCCGGCGACGACCGCAGGACCACCGTCACCGCCACGGCGGAGCATCGCACCGGTGTCGAGCCGCAGTCCGGCCTTCTGCTGCAACGCTCCGTGGCAGGCGAAGCAACGCTCTTTGAGAACCGGCTTGATGTCTCGCGAGTAATCGACGACGGGTGCCTGAGCGAACGCCGATGTGGCGAACGCCAACGTGATCCCCATTGCAAGTGCGACCTTCATGCTTTCGGTCTCCGCGACGAGACACTAATGCTGTGTCAAAGTTGCGATTTCGGGTACGACGGACTTCCAGTCCGTCGGCAGTCGTTGGAACCGACGGACTGGAAGTCCGTCGTACTGGTTTCCATCATTTTGAGGTGTGACAAAACACTAACCCGAAGCGTCAGCGAGGGCGAACGCTTCTCAAGACGCCAATTCAGAGTCTCTCGAAGCGCTCGCCGTCGCTCACGCTTCAAGTTCGTTTGCTGAGTTCAGTCCTTCAACTTGTACCGCGACCGCAATTCCTTGCGCATCGTAGCGACCGTCGCCGCGTGTGCCGCATCGTTGGCGAGGTTTTTCAGCTCGCCCGGATCGGAGTCATGATCGTATAGCTCGGTCCCCTTGTCACCGCCGTTCCATTCCGTGAAGCGGTATCGTTCCGTGCGGATCGAACGGCCGACAACGCTGGGCTTGGTCGTCGGAGCGTTCGTCTGCGTCGGCGTGCCGCGAGTCACCTGCGTGAGCGCAGGTTTGTCCCAATCTGCCTGCGGATCATCGAGCAGCGGCTTGAGGCTCTTCCCTTCGAGATTGCTGTGAGTCTTCAGTCCACACAAATCGGCGAGCGTTGGATGCAGATCGACTAGCTCAACCGTGCGGCGGCAGGCTTGTCCGGCGTGCTTGCTACCGGGAACAGAGATCACCAACGGCACACGCGCGGAGTTCTCGAACAGCGACATCTTCTGCCACAGGCCGTGCTCGTAGAGGTGGTAGCCGTGATCGCTGAAGAATACGACGATCGTCTTGTCCGTCAGCTTCAG
This sequence comes from uncultured Planctomycetaceae bacterium, assembly GCA_903823545.1. Taxonomy (GTDB): domain Bacteria; phylum Planctomycetota; class Planctomycetia; order Planctomycetales; family Planctomycetaceae; genus SXKJ01. The sequence continues at coordinate 351 of CAIJTL010001099.1, read as the reverse complement.
CCGATCCAGTCCGTCGAGCAACTGGCCGACTTGCGCATCCATGAAGCTGGTCGAGGCGTGATACGCTTGGATCGCCTGCTTGCGGAGATCGTCGGAAATGTTCTCCTGCTCTTTCTTCGACGACAGGAACGCGGGTGCCGGTACTCCCTCTTTGTAGTTGGCAGCCAGCACCGGCAGATTGATCTTGTCAAGCGGGTACAGGTCAAACCACTTCTTCGGTGCGACATACGGTGTGTGCGGTCGGAAGAAGCCACAAGCGATGAAGAACGGCTTGTCGCGATGCTGCTCCATCAGCTTGATCGCGGCGGCGGCAGACTTGCCGTCGGTTTGCTCGGCGTCTTCGCCGTCGGC
>CAIJTL010001098.1 GCA_903823545.1 uncultured Planctomycetaceae bacterium | reverse complement strand
TGCTCAAATGACAAGAGGTCACGGTTATGAGTGTGAAAAAACAAGATCATTGACAATGATGCTTGTTGATTTTCACGTGGGACCATGACTACTTGTATTGGAACGTTTTCACGTTAGACACCTGCATGATATTCATTTCGATTTGAGGGATTTGTTAAACATGGAAGTCATTGTTGTGTTAATGGTTGTCACACTGTCCATATTTTTCCGTGTTTTTATAATTTCACAATGGGATCGTGACAGAATTAATGATGACGCCAAATCAAAAGGTTGGGTTGTCTCCTCTATAGTATGGGAACCATTCGGCCCTGGTTGGTTTGGTGAAAAGAACGATAGGATATATTCGGTTAGTTATATGAACGCGAAAGGCAAAAAAGTAAACCAATTCTGTAAAACGTCAATGCTGTCTGGGGTGTATTGGAAGTAATCAGATATCTAACCAGTCGTTTCACGGGAGCGGACAACGTATGACTTTTCTGTTTATCGACACCTTTTCGTCCGCCCTGTGAACTTAATGTTCGCGGGTGGCCCCGGTTGGCACAACCGGGGTGCGCAGCACAAGAAATTCGGCGTTGATGTCGAACTAATGTTGGGCCGCTATTTTGGGGATTGGACGTCTTGTACGAGTTTCTTGTGCTGCGCACCCCGCTTCTGCGAAGCGAGGCCACCCGCCACCCGCGTGAGAACAGGCCCCGACACCACATCCTTCTGCTCATTGCTTGAGGTCTAATCGCAGGCCGCCAGCAGTTCGTCGAGGTGGGTGAAGAAGGCCGAATCACTGAAGGTGAGCTCTTGGTTGTTAGTCTCGCCCGATGCGAGCGAATCGACGAGGGCATCCGCACCACCAAAGAGTGTGTCGGTGCCTGCATCACCGGTGAGAGTATCTTTGTCAGCGTCGCCGCTGAGGATGTCGTTGCCGTTGCCGCCGGCGAGTCTGTCCGTCCCCGCACCGCCGATGATCGTGTCGGCACCGTCACCGCCACTCAGCGAATCGTTCCCGTCGCCGCCGCTGAGGATGTCATCACCTCGCGAACCGAGCGGGTCTGTCGCGAGATCACCAGTGCCACCGATCAACGTGTCGTTGCCCGCGTCACCGAGCAGAACATCGTCATCGGCTCCACCATCGATCGAGTCGTCGCCGCTGCCACCTTGGATGGTGTCGTTTTCAGCGCCGCCAAGAAGTCTGTCGTTTCCAGCATCGCCACGAATGCAATCGTTACCAGTTCCACCATCGATTGTGTCGAGACCACCATTGCCGTGAAGGTCGTCGTTGCCAAGGCCGCCAAGAATCGAGTCGTTGCCCGCTCCCGTCGTGATATCGTCATCACCGTTGCTTCCGGTGATTGAGATCGCCCCCGAGAAAGTCCCGGCGTCGATCACGGAGTTTGACGCAGAAAGCGTGATCGTGATCTTGGCCTGTTCGATCGAAGCGAGTCCATCCAGCCCCGCTCCACCAAGCGTGGTGTCGTGCAGTGTTGCGTTCGTGAGTGTGATGTTGGTGACGTTGTTGAGAATCAGTTGATCGATTCCATCACCACCGTTGATCGAATCGTTCTTGGTTCCGCCAGTCAACGAGTCGTTGCCAGCAGCACCGTTCAGTGTGACCGAACCAACGAAGCCATTCACGGTCAGCGTGTTATTGCCAACTCCACCAGTGAGCGACGCTTCTTCGATAGTTGATCCACCGTTGACGGTATCAGCCACAAGCGTGTCGGTCCCATTACCCGTCAGGCCGGCAGCAGTGATGACGAAGTTCACG
>CAIJTL010001097.1 GCA_903823545.1 uncultured Planctomycetaceae bacterium | reverse complement strand
TTCAACGCAAAGACACAAAGAACGCAAAGCCCCGCAAAGGACTTTGCTCGTTTCCTTCGCGTTCTTTGTGTCTTTGCGTTGAACCTTTTTCTGTTTGACGCGCGCTCGGAGGTTCTCAACTCGGAAGTAATCGTTCGATCGGTTTTCCTTCGCTGTACTTCATCGGGCGACCGATCGGCGTGAGGACTTCTTTGTCGAACTCGACTCCGAGTTGCCGTAAGACTGTCGCACACAGATCGGCCACTTCGATTGGGTCTTTCGGTGACTTCGGCTCTTCGGTTGGTTCTGTCTCGCCAATGACGGCACCGGATCGAAGCCCGCCGCCGCCGACGATGCATGAGAATCCTTTCGGCCAATGATCGCGGCCTTCGACACCGTTGATCTTTGGCGTGCGACCGAATTCGCCGATGCACAACACGACGGTCGATTGCAGCAAATCGCGTTGTTTGAGGTCATGAACCAATGCAGCGAACGCGGGGTCGAGTTCCTTCGCTTGAGTTGCGCAGCCGGTGAAGTTGCTGGCGTGTGTATCCCAACCCTCAAGTGTGATTTCGATGGCGCGGACTCCGGTTTCGACCAAGCGTCGCGCCGTCAAACAGCCGCGACCGAAAAGCGAGTTGCCATATGCTTCGCGAATCTCGCTCGGCTCTTCATCGATCTGAAATGCCTTGAGTTGTTCCGATGTCATCATCTTTAAGGCACGCTCAACGGTCAGTTGATGCAGCGTGTTTTCGACTTGCACGCGGCGTTTCATTTGAAACGACTTGCTGACCACTTCGAGCCCTTTCAGGCGTTGAGTCTGTCGGCTGTCACTCACGTGGGGTTTGAGATTCTGAATGCCGTGGCCGGGGTCGTAGATTTTGAACGCATCGAAAACCTCACCGAGGAACCCGCCGCGAGCGGGCCACTGTCCACCGATGAGCGAGATGTGATCCGGAATCTCGAGCTTGTCGTTCGGAAGCTCGCGGCATGCGATCGCTCCGAGCGACGGATGCACGAGCGTCGGATCGGGACGATAGCCGGTCTTCACCATGTAAGTCCCGCGCTCGTGATCGCCCTCTTTCGAAACAAGCGAGCGAATCACATTCAGTTCATGAATCTGCTCCGCCATACGCGGATAAAGGTCGGCGATCTCTAAGCCAGGAACCTTCGTAGCGATCGACTTCGTTGGCCCACCAATCAACGTTCCGGGATGCGGGTCCCACGTTTCTAATTGGCTCGGCCCGCCACCAAGCCAGATGACGATGAGTGACTTCGCTCGTTCGTCACCACGGCGATCTGCCGCTCGCAGATCAAGTCCCGGAACGGCAAACGACAAACCGCCTGCAATCGCGGCTTTGAGGAGATCGCGGCGGGAGAATGATGCGATGTGCGACATGATGGGTTCCTTGTTTGGGAGGCGCTGTCGTTGGTCCGTTGCTGAATACGCAGTCGCTTACTCCGTCAACTGACTACGGACCACTGACAAATCTCTCAATGATTCCACGCGAACTCTGGGGAGTTAAACAAAATCCAAAACAGATCTTCGACCCGGTTACCTCGGCTGACGGAATAGTCGTCACCGGGAGGTCGCTTATCGCTCAACATTGGCAACAGGGCCGCAGATTCTTCCGCAGTTGGGCGTCGCGTGAGACACACGAGGTAGCAGAGCTCAAGGCACTTTTCGTCGCTACTTGCCATTCCTGAAATTCGACCCGGAGCGCTCAGCAACGAAGCGTCGAGCGCATCGCGAGTCAGTTGGCCGTTCATTCGAAGCAATGCCTGCGGAATCGTCCCTGCCCGGTCTTCGAGTTCGTTCTCGCCAAGGTCACCGTATTCTTTGACGAAATCCCGTGAGCGAAAAAATTTGATCGTACGCGGAATCAGATGTGAATTCTGATCGACGGTCTTAATCGACGCCGCTTGCAACATTGCTCCGATCATTTGCTCCGGTCGCAAACGAGTGAGCGGGAACACGGCGAAGTGCGTTTTAAGTCGATCCAATTCTTGATCGTCTTCGGATTCATGTTGCGAGGACAACAAAAATGGCCTCGAAGCAATCACCACTTCGATCAAGCGTCGGAGGTCATAGCCATGTTCGCGGAAGTCGGCTCCCAAAAGCTCCAGCAAGTCAGCACCGCTGGCTGTCGCCGACTTCGCGTGCTTCCTCCATTCAGGTGAGTTGGACGCAATCTCCTCTCCCGGCGGATCAGGAAGATCATCCACTGGGTCAATCCACGGACGCCCGAAAACAAGCCCCCAAATGCGGTTCACGATCGCACGCTCAAAGCGGCGATTTTCTGGATGAGTGATCCATGCCGCGAGGCGTTGTCGACGACCACCTTCACTTGGCTCCCATTCAGGATGAAACGGGACGACAGGTTCGACTTCGCGCTTTTCCTGAGTCTTACTGTCCTCGATTTCAAATTTGAGCTTGCGGTCGTCATACACCCCGACGGGAGTCATTTCGACTTGCCCGAAATGTGCCGCGAGCCCTGCAAATTCGTTTTGCTTCCAATGATCGAACGGGTGATCGTGGCACTGAGCGCAGTCAATCCGTTGACCAAGAAATGCTCGCACGGCTCGGCCAGCGAGCTTGTTTTCGTTGAAGCCCTCTGCGTCTGTGTAACCGGCGATCAAGAAGTTCGTATGTGGTTCGTCAGTCCAAAGGCCGGAGCCAGCGACCATGTCACGAACCATTTCTGGATATGGTCTGTTCGATAACAATTGGTCGCGCAACCAAGCGGTGAACCGGTCGCGGCGATAAACGATGAATTGACCATCTTCGATACCAACAAGGCTGCGAGCCAATCGTTCGGCGAAGTAATCACCAAATCGGGCATCACGCAAATAACGCGCGGTCCACCGATGAAGCCGATCCGCTCCGCCGTCCGCTTCAAACGCTCGGAGTTCTTCCAGAGATGGGACGGTTCCCATCAACGCCAGGGTGATACGCCGCAGGGTTGTTAAGTCGTCTGTGGGCTTGGCGGGAATGAGTCCTTCATCAACCCAATGCTTTGTGAAATACGAATCAACCTTCTGGACCGATTCTGCCAGCGCGGGCGAGGGAGTCGAATTCTCGTCGGTGGCGGCTCCCTTCAACGATTGAGCGGTGACAAATCGCACCAATGCGATGACGCTCAGCAGCACGAGGCCGGGAAGCAAATATTTCCAGCGCATGATTTGAGATTTCGGAATTGAGATGTGAGATTTCAACTCTCAAATCTGCGATTTGAGAATCCGCACGGTGAGCGTACCTCTCGACGTCCTCATGCGTTTCACCGATCATCGCGAAACCCAATCTGTTTCGTCGAGGTACGAGAACTCTGCAATGTCGTCGTGTGTGTGGCAAACCTGGGATGTTGGCCCGCTGGTGGTTTGGCAATGGATATGGATTTAAGTGAGTTTGGTTTGAAAACAAGGTCGTATTTGTGAGTAGCTCAGTTCCCACCAGCTCTGTCGAACGTCCGCGATTGCCGTCGGAGCTTCGTAATTTGCGGGCGGAATCGCTGGATGCCGATGCAAATCCAGACGATGTCGGTGAATTGAATCTCGATGAAGCGACTCAGCTCACTGTTGATCCAGCGGTGCCGCCGAATGTGGAAGAGGAGCTGGTCGTCGATCGATTGCCACCGTTTCCGGTTCCGTGGCGAAATCCGCTGAAATGCATTGCTTGGATCGTGCGGACGCTGTTTGGGCTTGCGAGCCTGACTCTTTTATTGGCGATCTCCGCAGCGGTGCCGCTCGTTAACTTTTGGGTGCTCGGCTACTTCTTGGATGTGACAGGGCGGATCGGTCGGACGGGAAAACTGCGAGCCGCGTTTCCTTTACTCGGCTTGGCACCGAGATTCGGCTCGATTTTGTTGGGGACATGGCTGTGCGTCTTGCCGTTGCGGCTGATTTCCGGGGCGGCGTCTGATGCCGTCTTGATTGATCCGAATGGCCGGGCCGCCGCCGGTTGGCAGTTTGCGTCAAAAGCTGCGTCGTGGCTGATGGTCGCACATCTTTGCATGGCATTGGCTCGCGGCGGAGCCTTGAGTTGCTTCATTCGGCCGATCAAAAACTTTCGTTGGCTGCGAGCACGTTGGCGTGATCGCGATTATTGGGAACGAGCATCGACCGCGATTGGTCAGTTCCTCACTGGCCTAAATGCGAAGGCGTATTATTCGATTGGTTGGCGAGGATTTGTCGGGACGTTCGCCTGGTTGATCATTCCGTCGGCGTTGTACGTCTCTTTGCACGATCCATCGAAGCCAGGTCAGATCATCACGATGCTGGTAGGTGGTTTCAGTTTGTGGCTGACGCTCATGTGGGCTCCGTTGCTGCAAGCACGGTTCGCTGCGGAAAATCGACTGGGAGCGTTTCGAGAACTGAAAACTGCTCGCGAATTGTTTTGCCGAGCGCCATTCGCTTGGTTGTTCGCGATCGTGCTGACTTACGTTTTTGCTCTGCCGCTTTACTTGTTCAAAGCGCTGTCCCCGCCGCAAGATGCGATGTGGTTCATCACAATCATCTTCGTTGTGTCGATCTTCCCAACGAAAGTGGCGCTCGGTTGGGCCTATCAGCGTTCGATGCGTCGCCCCGATCGGGCTTGGTGGCCTTGGCGAATTCTCTGCCGAACTCTGCTGATGGCGATCGTTGGCATCTACGTCTTCATTTTGTTCTTCACGCCAGCGATCGGCGAACATGGTCGCCGCGTCGTCTTCGAGCACCACGCTTTGTTGTTACCAGTTCCATTTTGAGAACATCGAAGAGCACCGGAAACGATCACGGTTTAGGAACACCACACAAATCCATTCCTCCGATTGATGCTGAGTAATCTCTTCT
>CAIJTL010001096.1 GCA_903823545.1 uncultured Planctomycetaceae bacterium | reverse complement strand
GTGAAGCTGCCGCAAGGGCTGCAACTCGATCGACTCAGCAACCGTGATGAACTGCGACGTCAGTTTGATCAACTGCGACGAGACCTCGATCGAAACGAAATGATGGCCCGCACTGATCGATACACGGCTCAAGCTCTCGACCTCGTGATGTCGGGGCAAGCTCAAAAGGCGTTCGACCTCAATCAAGAACCTGACACGGTGCGAGACGCTTACGGACGCGATTCACTCGGGGAGAAAGCCTTGTTGGCTCGGCGGCTCGTCGAAGCTGGCGTGTCTTATGTCTTGGTCAGTGCGCGATGGGGCTATTTTGATAATCACGGCGACAATGTTCCGCCCTGGGGTGGGATCGAAAAAGGACTTGGTCCAATTCTGCCGACAGTCGATCGGACGGTTTATCAGCTCGTCACCGATCTCGCGCAGCGAGGACAACTCGACAACACACTGGTGTTGGTCATGGGCGAATTCGGTCGTGGCCCGATCATGACGAAGGACGCTGGACGCGATCACTGGCTCAATTGCATGAGCATCTTGCTCGCCGGTGGTGGCTTGAAACATGGCCAAGTGATCGGCAGCACCGACTCGCGCGGCTACGACATCAAGGATCGCCCTGTCCGCCCGCAAGACCTTGCGGCAACCATCTTCAAATACATGGGAATTGATCTCTCGTCACATTGGGTCAACCCGCAAGGCCGTCCTGTGCCGATCGTCACCGAAGGTGGTCAGCCGATTTCGGAATTGTCATAGGCGAGCAACTCCTTTCACCAGCTTGACAATGTGCGCACAGCCCGACTGAAATGCTCGCTAACTTCGCGTTGAACTTTTTTCGATGCGGCATTCTGACGGAGCAATCTTGCGCATGTACGACCATCTGACATTGATCAGCGGACGAGCTCACAAAGCGTTGGCGCAAGAGATTGCTGAATATCTCGGACTTCCCTTGGGGCCGTGCGAGATTTGCAACTTCCCGGACGGCGAGATTTTCGTGCAATTGGAGCACAACATCCGCGGCCGTGACGTCTTCTTGATTGAGCCGACGGGACCGCCGGCGAATGAGAATCTGATGGAGTTGCTGATCATGATCGACGCTTGCCTGAGAGCGAGCGCCGAGCGCATCACGGCCGTCATCCCTTACTTCGGATACGCGAGGCAGGACCGGAAAGACGCCGGGCGAGTTCCGATCACGGCGAAGTTGGTCGCGAATTTGTTAACCAAGGCGGGGGCCGATCGAGTTCTCACAGTCGACCTGCACGCGGCTCAAATTCAGGGCTTCTTTGATTGTCCCGTCGACCACTTGTACGCGGCAAAGACGCTTGATGCGTACTTCGAATCGCTGCACTTGCCGAAAGACAAATTGGTCATCGTCAGCCCGGACGAAGGAAGCATCAAACGCTCGCTGCAACACTTGGAGAACCTCGGGGGAACATTGGCGATCGTCGATAAACGCCGAGCGAACGCGTTGGAAACGAAACAAGCGAATCTGATTGGCGGATCAATCGAAGGAAAAATCGCATTGCTGTTTGACGACATGATCACGACCGCTGGCTCAATCGTCGGTGCGGTTAATGTTGTGAAGGCTCACGGAGCAGCGGAGATTTACGTCGGGGCCGTGCATCCGGTCCTCTGCGGTCCCGCAATCAGCCGCTTACGTGAAGCACCGATCAAAGAATTGGTTGTCACAAACTCGTTGCCCATCGCACCAGAAAAGATGATGCCCAATTTGAAGACGGTCTCCATCGCACCATTACTCGGAGAAGCAATCCGTCGCATCCACCGCAACGAGTCCGTCAGCGGTTTGTTCGATTGATGCTTCAATTGAATTCGCAACGCAATTGGTGAGCCGGGCGGCGTTAGCCCCTGGACTGTCTGCATGGAGTATATCCGGGGGCTGACGCCGCCCGGCTCACCTCCACATAAGCGCCGTACCATTCCAACCGAAGACTTTATGAGCAGCCTCGATCCGCAGTCCGAATTCTCCGTTGCCGAACTTCCACTGATTACTGCCGACATGCCAGGTATCTCCGGAACGTTGAAATCATGCCCGGAAGATTTTGTTGTCGAGGAGATTCCCGCTTACCTGCCATGCGGTGAGGGTGACCATCTTTTTTTGTGGATTGAAAAACGGAGCGTTCCGGCGGATCAACTTGGTCGGCATTTGGCGAATGCATTGCGGATTAAGCCGCGAGATCTTGGCACTGCTGGAATGAAAGACACACATGCGGTCACTCGACAGTTCGTTTCGGTTCCGCGTCAGGTTGAAGAACGATTGAATGCCATCGACAACGACAACATTCGGTTACTCAACGCAACGCCGCATCGAAATAAATTGAAGACCGGACATTTGAGGGGGAATCGGTTTTCGATCTTACTTCGTGGTGCCAGTTGTCGCGGTCAGGCCGACGACGCCATTTTGCCGGCCGCTCAGGCAATCGCCGAGCGACTGCGAAAAACAGGCGTGCCGAATTACTTTGGATCGCAACGCTTCGGCAACAAAAACAGCACACTGAAACTCGGCATGAAACTGTTGACGGAAGCTCGAACCCAAAGCGACGCCCCTCGCGAAGCGGCGAAACCAAATCGCCGCTTTCTGCATCGCCTTGCGCTATCTGCCGCGCAGTCTTGGCTGTTCAACCAAATCTTGGCGGAACGGCTTAATGACGGCTTATTGCATCAATTGATGCTCGGCGACGTGATGCAAGTCTGCGCTTCTGGTGGATGCTTTGATGTTCGTGACCTTGCGGTTGAGCAGCCTCGATTCGATGCTCGCGAGACCGTCATCGCTGGCCCAATGTTTGGTCCCAAGATGAAGCCGACATTGCATGAGCCAGCGATTCGCGAACAGCGAGTGCTTCAAGCCGCTGGCCTTACGATGGACGCCTTCCGCCGCTTCGGTGATTTGACCAACGGCACACGACGTCCGTTATTGGTCTGGCTCAATGATCTGCAAGTCGATTCAACAACTGACGGTTTGCAATTTGAATTCAGCCTGCCATCCGGCGCTTACGCGACCGTCGTGCTGCGCGAATTCATGAAGATCGGCGAATCGGAAAGTACTGAGAGTCAGACAGAATCGGAGCAGGAATAGCGACTTTGGCGACGTCGCCAGCACGATTTATCGGTCGCCATTTCAGGAGTCGAATCACGAACAACATGAGCGATGCGACATCAAAGCCGAACCTCTTTCACCGGTATTGGCCGGTATTGAAGTGGGCGTTGTTTGCATTGGTCATTGCGTTTGTTGGTCGCAAAGCGTGGCTGCTCTGGATTGAAGGAGACGTCGGCTCGGTGACGATTCACTGGCCGTGGCTGATCGCTTCAGGAATCTTTTACTTGCTCGGCTGGCTGCCGTCTGTCTTTTTCTGGCACCGCTTGATTCATCAATTGGGAGGCACATCGAACCGTAGTGATGTGACGCGAGCTTTCTTCGCGGGGCACCTTGGAAAGTACGTTCCCGGTAAAGCGTCGGTGTTGTTGATTCGAGCGGGCCTGTTGGCGGACAGAGGTTGTCGGCCAGGTGTCGCCGCATTGACTTCGACTTATGAAACACTGGTCTGCATGGGAGTCGGAGCGGCAGTCGGGCTGACGCTCGCCCCAATTGTCTGGCCGCGACGAGTGATCGAGAGTTTGCCTGCAGTTCTTCGCCCAACGTTTTCGCATCCACTGATGTTCGGCATTTTGGTTGTCGTGGTCTGCGTGATCTTGGTCCCCGTCATCGCGAAGTTGCTCGGCATCATCGCACGAAAACTGACGAAGCCGATTCCGGATCAAGGGCCTCTTCTCACTAACCCGAAGCGTGAGCGAGGGGGGATGCCTCAAGACGTTCCGAATTCACAGTCAGGTGGAGCGTCCGCCCTAGCTGACGCTTCGGGTTACATACCGGAGACACACCCCGTATCAACCTCCTCCCCTCCTCTCCTCTCTCCTCCTCCACTCAACGAGAACCCCATTCAAATCCGCAGCAGCTTCCTACTTCTCTGGTGCTTTACCTTCGTGACAACGTGGCTGCTGCATGGTTTGAGTCTGGGATCTGCGCTGCGATCGGTCGGAGTGCAGACGTCATTGTTGGAGTGGCTGACATGGACCGGCGATGTTTCATCCGCGTCATTTCTTGGTTTTTTAGCAATCTTTGCTCCCGGCGGTTTAGGAGTTCGCGAAGGAATCTTGATTGAACTACTCAAAGATCATCCGGGAATCAGTCAAACACAGGCGGTTGCCGCGACCGTGCTGTTGCGTGGCGTGTGGTTGGCGGCTGAAATCCTCGCCACTGTTGGTTTGGGAGTGCTAGTAAGGTTTCGCGACAGAACGCAGATCGCTCGCTAGGACGAGCACTCTCTTTCGAGTTTCCGATTTTGAGCTTCGAGTTTTGGACACCCCCTTCATGCTGTCGATCATCATTCCGGTTCTTAATGAGTCTGAAAGTTTGGCGCAGTTATTTGACGAGATCAGCGTCGTCGGACAGCAACATGAAATCACGTTGGAAGTGATCTTCGTTGATGACGGATCTCGAGACCGGAGTTGGGACGTCATTCGCGAGTTGTCAGCCAAAGACGCTCGCGTTTCCGGGATTCGCTTCCGACGGAATTTCGGCAAAGCTGCCGCGCTCACTGCTGGAATGCGAGCCGCCACCGGCGAGCATCTCATGATGATGGACGCCGACTTACAGGATGACCCGGCCGAGATTCCAAAGTTCCTTGCCGAATTGAATCAAGGCTTTGATGTCGTAAACGGATGGAAGCAGCGACGACTCGATCCGTGGCACAAGGTTTATCCGAGCCGAGTTTTCAACGGGATGATCGGTTGGCTGACGGGCTTGAAACTGCACGATCACAATTGCGGCTTGAAACTGTTTCGCGAATCGGTGGCTCGCGAAATTCGCATCTACGGCGAACTCCATCGCTTCATTCCGGTGCTCGCACACGCGCGCGGCTTTCGCGTGACCGAACTTCCGGTGCATCACCGCGAGCGACAATTCGGCCATTCCAAATACGGCGTGCGCCGATTCCTGCGAGGGTTCCTTGACCTACTGACGGTGAAGTTTCTGACGGGAT
>CAIJTL010001095.1 GCA_903823545.1 uncultured Planctomycetaceae bacterium | reverse complement strand
CGTGTTCGATTCGCGGCCCATGACCGCCAATGTGCTGGCGAATTCCTCTTCAACGATCAATGACCTCTTGTCAGTTATTCCTGGATCGGTCACGACCATTTCGTAATCGACAATTCGCCTTCCTTCTTTGATTGGTTGCTGTTGTTTGATGGGATCGCGAACACCCCATATTAACCCCTCGCCACTTGATAGACCTTTGCTGACTCGTTCGTTTTCCCACGTTTTGTCGATCTCTTGATACAACCGCCGGACATGGCTCAATGACGATCCCTTCCGACCTTTCGCTGACTTACCCACCAACACGGCAAAAAGGTTAGCAAAGTGCTTCGATGACTCTGCAACCGCGTGACCACTGCGACCAAGTAAATTCCCCACGGCGACAAGAAACTGAATCAAAAGAGCCACGGAGTCAGCTTCAGAGTGTGGCGAAACAATATCCACGAACCCGCCGGTGACTCCGTGAAAGGCATCTGGCGAAGGGGGTGTTGGCCAGCCAGCCGTCGTCGTGATCTCATCCACAGAATTAAAGTGATTGCCAAGCGATGGTTTCTGCGTTGCCGTAGGAAGTGGGCTGGATTCTTTCTGCCGAGCTTCGTCGGCTACTTGCTTCTTGAAACCGCTCATGCTGCGTTCCCTCCCATCAAGAGGGCGCGAAACGCAACACGGAAGTCATCGTCTTTCGCCAACGTTACGAGCAATCGTTCTTGCTCACGTTCACTGAGCGATTCGACTGGTTGTCCGATTGTTGGATCAATTCCCAGTTTCGAGCATTCATCAGCGTTCGGAAGCCATCGGCGTGCGTATTCCGGCAATCGCTCAAGTACGGCTTGTAGTTCAGCAATCGTTGCGGGATCGAAGGGCTCGCAACCTGACTCCCGACATTTTTTGACGTGCTCGACATAGTCATCAGGCCCGTGAAATTCAGGGCGCGGTGTGATAGAGTTCATTTGCAGTTGGTTCCTATTTCTGACGGGTCTGGCGTTAGTGTCGCCTGGCCCGTTTTTGTTGATGTGGAAAGTCATCGAGAAGTGATCGTCGCGACACACTGAGGGACAATCACTCGCATCCTGTGCCACCTTGCTGCTCGATAACCATGAGCCACGCCTCAATCGCTGCGACTCGGATCATCACACGGTTGCCGACTCGGCAGACAGCGAGCTTTGGCTGATACTCCGCCGGACCATCTGGGAAGAACTTCCGCAGGTGACGATCACTGACGCCACCTGCCAGCTTGCACGCGGTTTCTAAATCAACAATCAACGGCGTGAGTTCATTCACGGGCTTTACCGCGACAGAATCAGCAACCGTGAGCGAATCGCTAAACATGATTCGCCTCCCTCAGTGCTGTGAACGGTGAGGCAAGGGGCAGGGAGCCTCGCACACGGCTAGAACCCGCGTGCGCTGCAAAGTGCGCAGTTATGTCAGCGACGTTCTCCGCCGTGAAATCGAATCGAAGAGAGCCATTTACTCTTGGACGAGACACCTTGCCGGTCCTAATCGCCCAGCGAATCTGTGACTCGCTGACCTCCGTTCCTGTTCGCCGTAATTCGTCGATCAACTCTTTGAAGCACATAACCATCTCCACCAAAGTAAAGAGACCAAGTTCAACACTTGGCCTCTAGTACCGTAGTGGCGAGACATAAATCGAAGCCTAACAGCTACTTCCCAGGACGTTTCTTTGGAAGTGCTCCCTTTTTCTCCCCTTCTCTCCCTTTTCCTCCCTGCGTTTGTGCGTTCGCTT
>CAIJTL010001094.1 GCA_903823545.1 uncultured Planctomycetaceae bacterium | reverse complement strand
GGGGGCTAACGCCTTCCGGCTCACCTGAAGAGGAGAGTTTTTCGATGCCGGTCAAGGTTCGCTGTCAAAGCTGTGACAAAGTGTTTGGTGCTCCCGATGCGGCGCGTGGCAAGTCTGTGAAATGTCCTGAGTGCCAAGAGCGAGTGAAGGTTCCGGCAGGTGCCGGCGCTGCCGCTAAAGGGAAAGCCCCGGCTAAGAAAAAGGCCGCTCCGGGCGAGCACGATCACGAAGAGTTCTTGAAAAACATGGACTTAGACGAGGTCGAGGACACGAACGTCAAAGTCTGCCCGAAGTGCGGTCATGAGGCTGGTGATGAGGCGATGGAATGCGCCAGTTGCGGCTTGAACTTTGAAACGGGACTGACGAAGGAAAAACAAAAGGGAGTTGATCCGAAGATTTTCTTTCGTGTCGTTTTGAAAGACTCGATGGCATTCTTAAAGGCTCACCGTTCGCTTGCACTGCGAACGAGTATGTATGTGATGACTTACTCGCTGGCGTTTCTGTTTTTCGCTTTCATGGTCGGTTGGTGCATCTCTTTCCCGCCCCGCTTGTTTTGGACTTTTCTGACGGTTGTGGCGTTTATGGTTCCCTTTGGCTGGGTCTGGTTTCTTGATGGCGAAGTCATCAAGGCCACACTCGAGAAAAAGGAAATCATGCCACGAACCAACTTCGACATGTTTACCTGTGTGGCATTGGGGATCAAATTCTTTCTCTGGGCCGGAGCGATGGGAGCTCAGTTGGTGCTGCCGCTCGTCGGCGGGTATCTCATTCGGTCCGGTCAAATGATTCCCGGTCTAGTGGTTGGAGCCTTGGGCGGAATGTTATTGCTGCTGGCACTTCCGCAGGTGATGGTCCACATGGTGATGCCGGTACAAGTTCGCGGCTGGCTGGCCCACGTGCAGTTTCAAGCGTTAGGCAAGACTTTCGCTGGCTGCACCTATTGGGCAGCGTTGACAGTCGGGGTCATGATTCCGGTGGCATTGCCCGTGTCGATTGGATGTTTGGTGCAACAACGAGGGCTCGGCGAATTCATTCGAGTTGAGATGGACAATGTCAAAGCCAGCTCAATTCAAGGTGAGGACTACGCAAAACTTCGTGCGGCCATGAACAATCCCAAGAAGGACGTTCCGCTCCCGGTGATCGATGAGAAAGATCCGCGATACGCTCAGACGCCGCTCCCTTGGAAAGGGATTATTGGTCCTGGTGTCGGCTTAGTTTTGTCCGAACTCATGTTTGGCTTTGCTGCCGTTTTTGTTATGCGAGCCAACGGGCTGCTGGGAATGTACTACAAGAAGCACATGAAGCTGGACTCGATGGCACGGGAAGTGGTATGGGTCGATAAGAAGAAGTTACTGGAGAACGAATCGCCGGAGCAGAAAAAGGCTCGCAAGCAAAAAGAAATGGTGATGAACTCCGTGGCGGTCGTTGTCTTCTTGGGCGTGATCGGCGGCGTCGCGTGGTACATGCTGAAGCCTGCGGAACCAAGTGCCGCACCTGTCGATGGCGGAGCACCCGCAGGTGGAGCCGCACCGGGTGTTGCTCCGGCACCCGCTGGTGGAATGCCGGGGATGCCGGCTGGAGGAATGCCCGCAGGAGGGATGCCAGTGCAACCGGGAGCAGGTGCAGCGGCTGGCGGAGTTGTCATTCCGCAATAAAGGGCCAATGAGCCACATTCGGTGCGTTGCTCGTTGATCACCGTGGCTTGGGAATGAATCGCACGTCGTCCACATCCAATCGCCCGGTCGCTCCGTTGAGACCGATGCGGATGATGGCTTCGCGAGTTTCCTTAGGGACGATGACTGAATTCACCGAACGGCGGTCCCAGTCAGAATCTCGCAGCCACGGGCCGATGACGGCGGTTTCGATTTCCTTGCGAGTCCCATCGTAGAAATGAATGGCCAACATCGGCCTTGCGAATTGCTCAGCACCAGGGCGAATCTTTTCGACTCGCACCATCGCACTGACGGAGATTGTGCCAATCTTGCGTCCGTCGATCGCCATTCCTTGCAGCATTTGAGCGAGGCGACCTGGGTCGCTGTTCTCCATTCGGATAAAGACTTTTCCGTCGGGAGCATTCTCCGAGATCAATTCGGTCTGCCGTTGATAGTGCCAGTTGTCTGGCAGGCCATCTTTGTTGTCGTCGACTTCAAAGCTGCTATTGAGCAATTTGGGATTGAGCGGATCGGGCTTCACTTGCCGCTGCTCTTCCGACTTGCCGGTCATCGGGACAAACAAAGTTGGGATCAATTTCTTTTGTTCGAGCTTGCCGTTCTTTTTCTCGAAGAGATGAAAAGTTTGCTGGTAACGCTCACCAAGCGGGATCAGCAACTTGCCGCCATCTTTGAGTTGTTCGACCAGAGGCTTCGGGACATCTTCGGGTGAGCAAGTCACGATGATCTTGTCGAACGGTGCATGTTCGGCCCAACCGAGATAGCCGTCGCCGACTTTGCAGGTCACGTTCTTATAACCGAGCTTTGCCAATCGCTTTTCGGCTTCTCGTCCCAATTGTTCGACGATCTCAATCGTATAAACCTCTTTGACTAGATCACTCAAAACCGCCGCTTGATAACCGCTGCCGGTGCCGATTTCCAAAACCTTATCGGTCTCTTTCGGCTCGATCGTTTCGGTCATGTACGCGACAACGAACGGCGGCGAGATTGTCTGCTGAAATCCGATTGGCAAAGAGGTGTCGTGGTACGCGTCTTTGACAAGTCCCGGTTTGACGAACTCGTGTCGAGGAACCGTTCTCATCGCCGCCAGCACTCGCGAATCTTTGATTCCTTCTCGCTCGATGCACTCTGTCACCATTCGTTGCCGTGGTTCGCGGAACTTGTCGGTGGTTTGTGCCCACGCCACTGCGACAGTTGTCGCGAGGCAGAATCCCGTAACCAGTACGAACGACCTCGAATGAAAGCCACGCATCGGAATCCCTCCCGCGAAATCAAGATCAGTCGGGTATTTGTTCGGTAGTTTGGGCCTCCAGGCCCGACCGATCGGGCCTGAAGAGCCGTTCTACGCGGATCCCTCGGCAACGTCACGATGCGAAGCATTGATTGCATCGGAAGCAACCTCTCCGGCTCCAGCTTGAGCGGACGTGCCGGGGACTAATTGTGGGCCGGTCTTGTGAGCATCAAGGATTCGCTTCAAGTGTTCCGCGTCCATGACCTCCACTTCCAGCAACTCTTTCGTCATGTGTTCGAGCACTTCGAGACGCTCTTTGAGGATATCCAGCGCGCCGGTCGCTTCTTCATCGATGATACGG
>CAIJTL010001093.1 GCA_903823545.1 uncultured Planctomycetaceae bacterium | reverse complement strand
GCGGGTACTGTTATTGCAGGATTTGCGTTGGACGAAGACGCGAGCTTGCGACTTTCGAGTGCCGATTCGCCGTTAGTTTTGCTTCTGCGATCTTCGGATGAAATTGCAGACTATCTGCCACATCTCGCTCCCGTTGGATTTCGGTTTGCTCGACGTTGTTGGCCCGGGCCGCTTGTGCTCCGGACGACAATGAGCACTCAGGGCGGCTTTTTTTCGGCTTTGCCAGCAGCGACTCAATCGACATTGATCACCGACGGCGAAGTATCCGTGCGAGTCTCCAGCCATCCAGTCCTAAGCGAGGTCGGAAAGTTGCTGCGAGGCCCTTTAGTGATTCGAGAACTCTCAGAGATCCCGACAGCCGAGGAACTGGCTCAACCGCAATGGCAACACGTTGGATTGGTGGTTAAAGAAAGTGGGACCGCCGCTCAAATCCCACCGCCGCCGAGCCCCTCTTCAACAACGACTTCCACGAAAACGTCCATCGTTCGTATCAACGCTGATGGCTGGTCCCCAGTACGAATCGGCTTGTTAAATGAAAACAAGCTTCAAGTCTCAGCTTGCGAATTGATCGTCTTTGTCTGCACTGGAAACACTTGTCGCAGTCCGATGGCCGAGGCATTGTTTCGAGACATGTTGGCGAAGCGATTGGGTTGCTCGGTAGAAGATTTGACGAAACGAGGTTTTGTGGTTGCGTCGGCGGGTCTCGCGGCTGATTACGGAAGCCCCGCAAGTCCCGAATCAGTCGAAATGATGCGGCGACGTGGTCTCGATATTCGAGCACATGCCAGCCAGCCTCTTACCGATCGGCTCCTCGAACAGGCAGACCGTTGTTATACGTTGACGAATCAGCATCGCAATTTGATTTTGGGAGGCCATCCGGAATCAGTTGGCCGCGTACAAGTGCTGGCTCGTGACGGAAAAGACATCTCTGACCCAATCGGTGGCGGATGGAATCATTATGCTGCCTGCGCCGAGAGCATCGAGCAGCACTTAGCCAAGATCCTCGACGAACTGGTGTGAAGTTTCGACAATCCATTTCGATTATTCTCAGCCTACGTCTCCAAGAATTTCTCCACTTTGACCTGAGTGAACATCATGAAAATCGCCGTTGCCAGCGACCATCGCGGCGTCCAAGTGAAACAAAAAATCCTTCGCCAATTGGCGGACATGGGCATCGAAGCGGTTGATCTCGGTCCTGCGAATGCTGACCGAGTGGACTATCCCGACTACGCAGCCAAGGTGGCGAAGGCGATTACCAATCACGAAGTTGAGCGGGGCATTCTTGTCTGCGGGACAGGCATCGGCATGAGCATCGCGGCCAACAGATATCACGGCGTCAGAGCCGCGCTCTGTCACGACGACATGACCGCCGAAATGAGTCGACGTCACAACGATTCGAACGTCTTGTGTCTCTCTGCGGATTTGCTGGGCGAACAGCTCATTAATCGGATGACGGAAGTTTGGGTCAAGACGCAGTTCGAAGGTGGTCGGCATCAAGAGCGACTGAATCGGCTGGAGCAAAACGCGAACGATAATCAATAAGGATAGAAGGAAACGTGATGGACACGAACTCGCTCAAATACGCGAAGACTCACGAATGGCTGCATCTCGTGGGTGACGTCGGGACGATTGGAATTACTGACTTCGCGGTGAAGGAACTCACCGACTTGGTTTATGTTGGCCTGCCGAATGTTGGTAAAAAGTTTGCGAAGGGTGACGTATTCGGAGAGATCGAAAGCGTGAAAGCGGTGAGTGATTTATACGCTCCTGTTTCTGGCGAAGTGATCGAAGTGAACTCCAACTTGCCCAACGATCTTGATGCGCTCTCGCAAGACGCCTTTGGTCGCGGTTGGCTGATCAAGTTGCGACTGAGTGATCCGACTGAAGCGGCGACACTCCTTGATGCTGCCGCCTATCATCAAGAATGTGTTGCGCACTCTTAGCTGTCGCCACGTTCTGAAACCACATGAAAGTGAGCCTTCGCCGTGGCGTATCTCTTCAACACTCCGGATCAACAAGCCGAAATGCTCAAGGCGGTTGGTGCCGCATCTGTCGGTGAGTTGTTTGATCAAATCCCGCAAGAGTTGAAACTCGATCGGCCGCTGCATTTGCCCTCGCCAATGACTGAGTTGGAACTCGAAGCGCATATGCGTGATGTCGCACGCAAAAACGTTGGAGCATCCGGGCGGATCAGCTTTCTCGGTGGTGGCATCTACGATCACTTCATTCCGGCTGCTGTTGACGCGATTGCCGGACGAAGCGAGTTTTACACGGCGTACACTCCATATCAGGCTGAGGCGAGCCAAGGGAGTTTGCAGGCGTTCTTCGAATATCAAACTCTGATCTGCCAACTCACAGGCATGGATGTCTCGAACGCCAGCTTGTACGAGGGGGCTTCGTCGGTCGTCGAAGCAGTTTTGATGGCCATGCGAGTGACCAAGCGGCGAGAAAAAGTGGTCGTGCTCGGCTCAGTTCATCCGGAGTATCGCGAAACACTCAACACGTATGTCCGACATCTCGGCTGTGAAGTCGTCACCGTTCCGACTCCAAAAGGTGTCGCTGATCCAGGCGACGTCTCCAGACTCATCGACGATCGAACGGCAGCAGTCATTGTGCAACATCCAAACTTTTTTGGATGCCTCGAATCCTCGAAGGAAATCTTCGCCGCTTCAAAAGCAGTCGGTGCGCTTTCGATTTCTGTCTTCGATCCAATTAGTCTGGGAGTGCTACGCAATCCCGCCGAAGAGGGAGCCGACATCGCTGTTGCCGAAGGCCAATCACTCGGAATCCCGTTGCAATATGGAGGTCCTTACCTCGGCATTATGGCCTGTCGAAAAGAGTTCGTGCGCCAAATGCCTGGTCGTCTCGTCGGTGAGACGGTCGATCGCAACGGCAAACGATGCTTCGTGCTGACGCTACAATCCGCCCGCGAACAACACATTCGCCGTGAGCGAGCGACTTCAAATATCTGCACCAACCAAGGTCTGCTCGC
>CAIJTL010001092.1 GCA_903823545.1 uncultured Planctomycetaceae bacterium | reverse complement strand
CTCTGCGATCATTGAAATCGGCCATTTCGAGCGAGCGACATTATGCGGGTTTGATCCACGGCGCGGCAAGGCGCGACACCACCCGGATTATCGGTTGATCAGCCAAATGACCGAGTTCGTTGAGTCGTGAGCCGAAAGTGACAGTTATTTCGCGGCAACTTGAGGCTCTCTCAAGGAGTTTTGGAATAAAGGTCAATCCGATTCCTCCAACGCTTCAGCCAACGGCCCAACTCGGCAACTCCGTCTCAAATGTCATCCGTTGTGACGTCAGCGGGTGATAGAAGGTGATTCGCTTGGCGTGTAGACAAAGTGGAGGATCATCGACGGCGTTTGTTTGAGTGTTTCCGAGTTGTTGCTCGCGCAAGTAAACCTGATCGCCTCGAATCGGCCAGCCGATCTTCCAAAGATGGACTCGAATTTGATTTGTTCGCCCTGTCACCGGAACGACCTCCAGTAACGATGTGCCGTCCGCAAACCGTTCGAGCACTTTGAAGTCTGTGCGTGCCGGAAGACCTGTCTCTTCGTCGATTTCACGCGACCCGAGTTCACGAGCCGCTGCACTGATCGGCGCGTCGCACGAGAATTGTTCGTTGGGAGGATGGCCGACGACACGAGCGAGATAAGTTTTCTCAACCTCGCCGTGAGCGAACTGTGGTTGCAGTATCCCCGCAAAATGCTTGGTTCGAGCGAAAACAACAATCCCCGTTGTGTTCGCATCCAGGCGATGTGCGGGGCGAGGACGTTGTGGTTGGTAGACCTCGCTCAAAATGTACTGCAATGTGTTGCGATTGAATCGGCCGCTCGGATGCATCGGAAGCGGTGCCGGCTTATTCAAGATGACGATCGCTTCGTCTTCAAACAATATGCGAATGTCGGCGTTAACGTCTGGTTCACTCGTTGCCGGTTCGAGATGCAAATATCGCTCGCCAGTTCGGACCCCCTGATCTGGACCAACTGGCTGATGCTTCGCATTGAGCATTCGGCCTTGCTCGCACAGTGCCAACCAATGCTCTCGTGGAACGTGCGGAAGGATGCGATCGAGAAATTCCAGCAACGTCAGACCATCGAATTTTGCGGAGACCTTCAGCGGACGAACATTGTCATAAGGCTCGCTGCCGGGCAACGGTGACGTGACGCGGCGAATCTCAGCGTGCCGTGCTTCGATCGCAATCGCTCGTTGTTCTTCATCGGTCTTGAAACAGTACGGACAGGATTTCGTTTCGATGTAACGAGGGTCGTTGCAATCCTCGGCAGTTAACGGTGTGAGGCAGGCGAAGCATTGAGAACTCGACGTTTCCTGCAAGCTCGGATCGACACCGACTCGCTGATCGAACACAAAGCACTCGCCGTCGTAGTGAGCGTTGCCGCATTCTTCAAAGTATTTGAGGATGCCGCCGTCGAGTTGAAAGATGTGGCGAAAGCCTTCACGTTCCATGAACGGCCCAGCCTTCTCGCAACGAATGCCGCCGGTGCAAAACATGACGATCGGTTGCTCTTTCATTTCCACCGGCAACTTGCGAACTGCCGCTGGGAATTCACGGAAGTGATCGATATCGACGGTCAAGGCATTTTTGAACGTGCCGAGCTTCACTTCGTAATCGTTACGAGTGTCGAGCAACGTGACCGGGCGACCTTCGTCGAGCCATTGTTTCAGATCACACGCAGCGAGCGTCGGTGAAGGACGCCCGACTGGATCAATCCCGTCGACACCAAATGAAATGATTTCTTTCTTGATCTTCACCAGCATGCGTGAAAACGGCTGATGTTCGCTCTCACTGAACTTCGGCCGTAATTCTTCAAGCCCGGGCAAAGATCGCAGTTCTGCGAGTAACAGATCTGTTTCTGTCCGATGCCCGGCAACGAAAAGATTAACCCCTTCCGTGCTGAGCAGGATCGTTCCTTTAAGGCCCCACGCTTTGCATTGTGCGATGAGCCGCTCGCGTGTTTCCTTGAGATTCGTGAGCGAAGCAAACTTGTAAGCAGCGATATTGATGATCGAGGGCATAAGTCATCGAGGGGCTAAAACTGGGAGTTACGACAACCCATGTTGTCGCTGTTTGAAACGCATTGGAGCCTGTGTATTTCGCGTTGAACTTGATAACCACATCAGCCGGAACGCGCTAACGGCCGGTTCTAACCGTGGGCGATCAGCGGCTGATTCAACCGATTTCAAAATCGCTTAATCCGTGAGGTTTTCGGACTGCCGAACAGTTGTGGGAATGACGAGACCGCCTTCGGTGCCGCTACCAATGCGACAGGCATGAATCAGATTGCCGCTAGTCTTTCGACTCGAGGGCTCTTTTGAATCGCGCCAAACAATCGCCGCTTTCATCAATTTGGTCTCGCGGCTATCGAGGACCGTACAAGCGGAAATCAAAGTGTCGTGGCAGTCGTCGAGGACGATTCCATTCGGTGTCCCTTCGAGAATTTGGCAACCGGTGAGATTGATTCGGCGACAGCGAACGAGTTCAAGCAACCCTTCCTTCTGTGTCTTCACAGTACCTGCGACTGTGTTTTGCCCAGCAAGTGCGTCTTGCAGGATTAGGCCTGTCACCGTGCACTCTTCGCAATCAACAAAGCGGACGCCCGTAGAAAGTTCTTTGTCGCCATAGTCGGGGTTGTGGCCGAGCGTGTTCGCACCGATCGCGATGCTGCGAGAGCCTTCGATGACGATGTTGCGGTCATGTCCGCTGTAGATGTAGTTACCAGAAATTGCAAAACCGAGAGCCGACGTCAGATGGATGTTGATGGCTTGGCTACCGATGAGGTTGCCGGAGATCGCCCACATACCGGCTCGGTGATTCCCCTTGGTTCCACTGCCGATGAAACGGATGTTGGAACCATTCGGGCTGTAGGTCGCTTGCAGCGTATTGCTGCAGATGGTCCCTTCTCGCACTGAGCCATCTTCAACGTCTATGTAAATTTCGGCAGTCGGCTCGGCATCGGCTCCGGGGACGCCGATCGCACGATTGTTGTTGTATTCGATGTCGTTACCGGTGATCTGCAAGTTGCGAATCTCGCCCCCTTGAATGCGGACTCCGCCAAGTCGGCAATAGCTGATATGGCTTCCGGTGATAATCGTCTGATGCAAGTTGACGTGATCCAGAAAGACGCCGATGCCTGTATTCTGATAAATGTGGCAGTGGCTGATGAGTACGTTTCGCGACCGCTTTGTGATGTGAACGGCATGGCGTACTTTGCGGATTAGCACGTTGGTCAGCGTCGGTTGCATGACTCGTTCGAAACGGACGCCGTCTGCATCGGGATGTTCCCCTGCAATTTCAATTTCACTGAGCAACGGCATCCGCTCGTGCTGCCAAATTCCCGGCTTGAACCCGGTCGGGTCGGCGGTTTTGTCATGTGTCCCGATAAAGAAGAACGCCGGACCCGGTCCCGCCATGATGATCTTTGCGGTGCCGCCACTTCCTCGAATCGCAGTCCGGCTGATCTTGCCCAATTCAACAATGATCGTCTTCGTGATGCGGTATTCGCCACGAGGAAATTCCAGCAAACCTTCGCCGTCGGACAACGCATGTCGAATGGCGTCAGTGTCGTCCGTCTGTCCGTCACCTGCGGCACCAAAGTCTCGAACGCTGCTCATGGAGATGCCTCTCGTGTTCATTGAAAGAGTGTCTTGCTCGAACCAAACACTCTATCGAACCTGTGAGGCAATCTCACGGTTGGCAAGGCCTCGTTCGGACGAATAAGTCCGACACCGCCGAAATGCCATCAGACGCGTGCCTGTCGGATTAATCCCGCCCGAACCGTGCTGCTGATCGCACTTGGCATCCTACGCGTAGCACAACGACTCTTCAGCCAAGCGTTGCAATTGAGCCCGCTGCTTCAAAGAGAGAATCGTGCAGAACTCGCAGCCGGCTATGTGCCGGTTATCAAAATCGGCTTCGACCCACATCACTTGTGCGGTGATGTTGAATCCTCCGTGCAACTGCGAGCTGACTTCGACAAGTAACTGCTCACCTTTTCGCACAGGTTGGTCCAACTCAACTCTCATACCCGTCAGTGACGCTTCGACAATAATGCCGTCGATGACGTCGGGAGCTCCATCGGTCGCTCGCAGAAAGCGAACGGTTCCAGAAACAGGAAAACGAGGTGATTCACGACGCTCGTCTTCTCGTCGTTCTGGCGAAAATCGAGTCAGCGTGAATCGGCGCATCGGTGGTTGTCGGCGGTCGTACATGGCCTACGGCTCTTTCAATGGGAGGGACCGGGCGGCCGCCAATGCCGTTCGAGAGGGAGAATCGCTCACGATGATCCTGAGACCGAAACTAGGGAGAGTCGGTGCGTCAGATCAAGAGTGTTTGCGAGCGACGGAATACACGAGAAGTTCTTTATGTCGCGAAAGTGCGCGAGTCAAATTTCGTAGAACAGCAATCGTGCAGACACCAATCAGAGTGTTGGCCGTGCCTTCTCGATGACATTCAGCAACGCGAACGAAACGTGTATGTCGCGTCGCGGCAGCAGGCGATGTTCACACAACACAACAACTGACTGGCTAACGTTGCCGCCCGCTGTATCAGAGTGCCCGTCCTACGGATTTTCGGGACCGAGCCTAAATCGTCATCGATAAAAATCCGCCATCAACGACGATGTTTTCGCCCGTGAGGAAGCTTCCCGCTTTCGGTGAGGCCATCAAAAGAATGGCGCCGGCGAGCTCTTCAGGATTTCCGAAACGATTCATCGGGGTGTGCCGCATGATGTTCTCGACTCGATCGGGCGTAAGCACTTTGCGGTTCTGCTCGGCGGGGAAGAAGCCCGGCGATAGCGCGTTGACTCGAATTCCCTTTGTTGCCCATTCGCGAGCGAGATTCAGCGTCAGATTGAGCACGGCGGCCTTCGATGCTGAGTAAGTGAAGACGCGCGACAGCGGAATCACTGAACTGAGCGACGCAATGTTGATAAACGACCCAGTTCGGCCTTTGTCGAGCAAGTACTTGCCGAAGACTTGGCAGGCCAACCGCAACGCACGCACGTTGACGTTGAAGATGCGGTCCCATTCTTCATCAGTAATTTCCAGGAATGGCGTCGGCGAATTCGTTCCCGCTCCGTTGATCAGCACGTCGCAGCTTCGGCCATTCTTTTCAAGATGTGTAACAATCGCCTCCAAGTCAGCCCGGCTCGTTGAGTCGGCTCGGAAAAAATCCGCACTCCCACCAGCATTCTGGATGCTTGTTGCGCGAGCAGTGCCATCGACTTCATCGCGGCCAACCACCAGCACGTGAGCCCCAGCCCCCGCGAGAGCGTCACAAAACGCACCGCCAAGAGTTCCGGTGCCGCCGATAACGACAGCGGTTAGTCCATCGAGTCCGAAGAGAGATTGGAGATAGCTGACGCTCATATTGGGGAGTCCTGGGTGAGAGATTCTTGGTGATAGTTTTTTTGAAACGCAGAGGTCGCTGAGGGAGCCGCACGCAGAGATCG
>CAIJTL010001091.1 GCA_903823545.1 uncultured Planctomycetaceae bacterium | reverse complement strand
CTCGCTTGCGCGTCGGGCGAGTGTGAAGCTGCATGTTTTGAGATCACCCCGTCGCACGAATAATCCGGGCTATTGATCCTTTTCGGCGGGTGGCAGGCCGAATTCGAGCCAGTCATGTTGTTGAGCCAATCAATCTCAAACCACTGTGCTTGGCTCAACGAAAACCGGAACAACACTCGGCTCTGACATTCTCCAATTCACTCGTTCGACCGGCAGGGTTTGCCGCAGCAGCGGGTGGCAGCACCAAAAACGAGGCTTTGGGAAAGCGTCATCGTCTTGTCAGTTCGCGTTGTAGCGACTTTTTGGATTGGGGAAAAGTTTCTCTCATCGTCGCCTTCATCGAACACCGAACATGACACACAGCGAGTTACTCATTGCGTCTTGTGAGTCCGTTCGATGATCCGGTCGACAAAACAAATGCTGAGCCGTTTCTGTGGAACCTGCGTTGTTTGCGCGGCGATCTCTGGTTGCGTGGCGGCACCGATTCCGACTTCGCGATACGCATTTCAATTGGAAAGTCGCCCCGCTGAATCGCTCGATAACGTCCACGTCATCTTCGTCGAATCGAACGCGGATATCGCGCACGCTGGGCGGATCGAAGAAGTTTGTTGCTATATGCGCGAGATGGGGCTGCGGAACGCCGTCTATTTCGAGCCGTTTGTTGATGGCGGGTCGTGCGATCTAGCTCAATACGTTCGTAGCGTTCGCGCAGAAAACCCAGCCGCTCGCTTCATGCTCGTCGGTTGGAGTATCGGTACGGTCTGTGTCAAAAACACACTGACCGAACTTGATGCACATGGCGAGTCGATCGATACGATCGTTTATCTCGACAGCTCAACGATCATCTTGAGCGACTTCACGGGACATCCAGAGAACTACGATCGAGCGGTCCTGATTTACCGCCGTGGCTTCCCGATGCCATCACTGCCGCGATCAGTGTCACGCTGCGTCGATGAAATCTTCCATCTCCCGGTGGGCCATAATGAGCGGACGATCGACCAACTTGTCCTTGAGGCAACGCGACTGGCCGATGGTCAGTGATTGCCAACGTGCGTAGAGCAGGCGGCTTGTCGGCTCCGATTTCCGTTTCCGGCTTGGTATAAAACTCACAGTCGAGCCGCCAGGGGCACGGCATGGTTGCGTTGGCACGCGACTCCGATTATCGGTGCGTCCAGATCGAACGCATTTCCGCATAAGGAGTCATTCATGTCTGTGCCCACCGTTCCCACTCCCTCGCCAGAACAATTGAAGTTGATCGAGCGAGGTCGCTCCGTACTTCCGGGCGGAGTTTGTTCCAGCACTCGCTTCAACCAAGCTTGGGGGCGACCGGTCTATGCGTCGCGAGCGAAGGGCTCTCGTTTTTGGGACATCGACGGGAATGAGTTTCTCGATATGTCGATGAGCCACGGAGCGGCGTTGCTCGGACACGGCCCCGATTGCTTGCGTGACGTGTTCGACAAGGTTTGGGAACTCGGTCTGATGTGCAGTCTCGATGGGCCATATCACATTGAGTTGGCAGAACAACTTTGCGAGATTGTTCCGTGCGCTGAACGTATCCGTTTCACTGGCTCGGGCAGCGAAGCGACATTGCATGCATTGCGTCTGTGTCGAGCGGTCTCCGGCCGAGACAAAATCATTCGCTTCCACGGGCACTTTCACGGGTACCACGAATTCACATTCATCGGCGGTCATCCTCCGGCGGATCAGTTAGATGCCAAGCCGCCATATCGCGAGAGCGCGGGTATCCCGAAAGCACTCGCCGAGCTGATCATCACCGCCGAGTACAACGACCTTGATGCACTCGAACGGCTCGTCAAACAACACAAACACGAAGCTGGCACGATCTTGATTGAGCCGGTCGACTACAACTGCGGTGCAATTCCACCGGAACCGGGTTTCCTTGAAGGTGCTCGACGCCTCGCGAATGAACACGGCTTGATTCTGTTCTTCGATGAGATTCAGTCGTTCGCGAAGAAGTCACCTGGCGGCGCACAGCAAGATTTTGGCGTGACACCCGACATCTGCACGATCGGCAAATCGTTAGGCGCGGGCTTGCCACTTTCGGCGATCGCAGGCAAAGCGGAGTTGATGGATCGCTTCAAGCCGGTTGGCGATGTCGCTCACTCCGGTACTTTTAACGCTCCTCTTCCGAGCATCCTCGCAGGGCTTGCCTTCGTCCGTGCGATTCGGACTCCCGAATTCTGGCAACACATTCATTCGCTGTCCGATCGCTTGGGACGCGGCTTAAACGACATCTCGCAGCGCAGCCCCATCCCTTGCCGATTCCAGACTCACGGTAGCCGTTTCGGCCTGACTTTCGGCACGCGCGAGCCGGTGAAGAACTATCGCGACAGCCTGTGTCATCGCCGCGAAGTGATGCTGGAGTTCTGCCGCCAAACCACCGCTCGCGGGATCTATTTCCATGACTATGGCGGCGGTCCCTGTCATCACGGGTTTTCAACTGCTCATAATGCCGCAGATATCGACAAAGTTCTTCAAGTGGTCGCCGATTCGCTGAATGCGATGGCGGTCCGATAATTTTGGTTCGTCGGGTTCGGCGCGGATGGCAATTCCATGAAGATCAAATCACATCCAATGGCTTCGGCCGAAATGGACATGACTCCGATGATGGATGTCACGTTCCAATTGATCGCGTTTTTCATGATGGTGACGAACTTTGAGCAAACTCAGGCTGACGAACGTGTGCGACTGGCCGCGGATGCTCTGGCGAAGCCGCCGGAAGTGAAACTGGCGCACGAGCTGGTCATCAACATCGGGTATCGTCGCAACAAAGAGGGGAACAAGGTTGACGATCAGCCGTTTGTGTTTGTTCCCGGCGAAGAGTTGCGTATCCCGGAGTTTCGGAACCGGCTCAAGCAAGAGGCTCAGCTTTATCAAGTGAAAGCGGTGAAACTTGAGGATGTTACGGTTGTGATTCGTGCGGACGCCGATGTTCCTGCCGGACAAGTTCAAGAATTCATTCAAATGTCCCAAGAGGCGAAGTTTGAGAAATTCGCTCTAAAGGCCAAGCAGTCGGCGGACTGACGGTATGAAATTCAAACAGCAAGACCCCGCGAATCTGCAGCAGCAAACGACACCGATGATCGACGTCACGTTCCAACTGCTGACGTTCTTCATGATGACGCTGAAGATTTCATCGCCAGAAGGTGACTTCAATATCAATATGCCTCCAGCCGGTGCGGGGGCGGCGGCTGTCGATCAACTCTTTCCGGACATCAAGGTTCGATTGATTGCGAACGCCAATGGCGGCTTGGCCAATTTGCGTTTGGGTGAACGAAGTCTGGGAAACGACGCACTCTGCTTTCAGAGACTCAATGACGAAATCCTGCAATTGATCGGTCAACCGGGAGCCGCACGCGTGAAGGAACTCGAAGTCGAAATCGATGCTGACTACAACCTGCATTTCGAGAACGTCGTAAAAACAATCGGAGCCTGCTCTGGTCGCCTCGCCAAAGATGGCAAGACCGTGATTCGGTATCTCGAAAAAATCAAATTCGCGCAGCCTCGCAAGAACCCGGATGTTTGAGACTGATCGCCGGTCAAACAGTGACAAGGACCATCGCATGATCGCGCTCATTGCTCATGATCAAAAGAAAACAGACCTGCTGGAATTTATTCGCTGTCATGTGGACTTCTTCCGCAAGCAGCAATTGGTGGCGACCGGCAACACCGGCAAGCTGTTGTCGGAGCAACTCGGCCTTGCAATTGAGCGAGTGACGCACGGCCCGTTCGGCGGCGACCTCATCATTGGCGGACGCGTGGCAGAAGGGCACGTGCAAGCGGTGTTGTTCTTTCGCGACCCACTCACGGCGCAACCACATGAACCAGACGTCTCAGCTTTGATGCGAGTCTGCGATGTGCATTCGATTCCGCTCGCAACGAATCGCGCAACCGCTGAAGCAGTCGTTCGAGCCTTTCAAGTTGAGTCGTTTCGAGATCGCTTGAAGGATTGGAACGAAGAAAACGACTGACGCAGATCGACGTCTGAGAGACTTCAATCGCGGATCGAATTGCCAACGCTACGGCTGAATTCGGTCTTGCCGATATGCGGTGCGTGGCGATGTTCGACCAAGCCCTGAATGGAATTGTCTTCGCCAACCGTTGAAGATTTTGAAAGGCTCACAACGATTCCGATCGCAACTAAGTTAATCACGAGGTTGCTGCCGCCGTAACTAATCAGTGGATGCGAAATCCCTTTTGTTGGGAGCATCGACGTGACGACGGCAAAATTGATCGCGGCTTGAAGAACCATTTGGCTCAAGAGCGTCACGCCAACAAGGAATTCAAAACTCCGCCGATCGTGTTTGTGAAATAGTTCTAAGCCGGTGATGAAGAATCCGACCCAAAGCAGAATCAAACCGAGAGAACCAACGAGCCCCAATTCTTCACCAACCACGGCGATGACAAAGTCCGTATTGGCTTCGGGCAAGAAACTCAGCTTCTGCCATCCTTTACCCAAACCAACACCCATCAGGCCGCCAGAGCCCATTGAAAGCAATGACTGCTTGACGTGGTAGCTCGCCCGTTCGATGTCGGTCCAAGTCGCCATGAAGTCGGTAATGCGCTGCCACTGATATTGTTTCAGTGTCAGTGCAACTCCCGTTGCAGGGATCAACCCGAGAGCGAAGTTGCGAATCGGCCAGCCCGCCAAGAACAGCAACATCCCGCTCGACATCGCCAAGAAGACTGCCGTTCCCAAATCTGGTTGCTTGAGAACCAAGGGCATAACCACCCCAATCGGGAGGATGAACGGGATCGTCCCGGCAAACCACCGATGAAGTTGCGTCCGCCGTTTGACAACCATCGCCCCCAACAACATGGGCAATGTGACCTTGGCCAACTCCGAAGGCTGCATCTGCAACGGGCCAAACCGGAGCCAGCGTTGGGCACCGTTCACTCGCGTTCCGATTCCCGGAACCAACACCAAGACAACGAACGCGAGGGTTCCGACAAAGAGCCACGGGGCCGCTCTTCGCCAAAACTGAGTCGGGACTGTCGAGCACAAGCTCCCAGCCAGCACACCAACGACAAGGTGGATCATGTGCTTTGAGAGATAAATCTGCTCGAACTCGGTGGGGCGTGAGGTGATACTCGCGCTATAAACCATGAGCACGCCGAACCCCAGCAGCACGCAAGCCAGTGAGACAAATAGGTTTCGTTCCGAGTTCACGAGCGACTCACTACGGCAAATGGAGCAACAAGCGATGTGCTCTTGAATCGACCGGAAGGGAAGGGGGGCTCAATTGGAACTCGCCCCCGACCGACTGTGCGATCTGGAGCGATCAGGGAACAAGTGGTTCAAAGCGGATTTCCAAAACAACCGCCCCCCATAATCCAAGATCCGTGCCAGGCCCGCTTTCCGCGACCACCGTCAAATCGACTAGCAACTCGTTATGCAACGCAAGTTGCTGCGTGATTTCAAACTCGGCCGTTGTCGACTCAGCGGTGATTGTACCGAGTTCTTGGCCATTAATTCGGACCAAGCCCTCTCCACCAACTCCATCGAAAACGATCCAAACTCGTTCATGGGCTTCGAGATTAGTGGGCTGATTGAACTTCCTGCGAAACTGAGCACGCCCCGGTGAACCTCCGAAAACCTCGCCCCAGGCCGCCGGCATAAAGACTCTCACTGGTGGTTCATTTTGATCAAGTCGCTGAACGTCCCACGGGCCTTTCAGTTGGATGCGGTGTGTCGGCATCAATCAATCCTTGAGATAACCGGCACAGCCGGAAGAATTTGACTCATTTCACCTGTATCCTAGGGACTCAGTTGGCGGAAAAAAGTTGAACGCAGCCAAAGCCTTCTGATTTCTCACAGCTAGAACTGCGAAAAATCAGTTTTCGTTGGCAGAGTCACCCCCTATACTTCGCCGGTCGTCCGGAGTAACCGCTGGTCGACGCGGCCCAATCACCCACTCTCGGAACCGTTTCCCGAACATAGGAGATCAGTGAATCATGTCCGTTGCCACTATGCCTTCCGGTTCAACTTGCTCAACACAATCCGGCCAATCAAGCTGCGGTTCATCAGGTTCATCCTGTGGCTCGACTCCGTCTGCGACTTCCACCGTCGCATCGTGCGTCACCATCACCGAAAAGGCAGCCGGTGAAATGAACCGAGTCCTTAGCGACAAGAAGCTGCCCGAAGGAACCGTCTTGCGAGTCGGCATCGCAGGTGGCGGATGCAGCGGGTTCTCATATAGCCTCGGTTTCGACGACAAGGTCGACGAAATGAACGATGTTGTGACGACTCAGCACGGTCTCCGAGTCGCCGTCGATCGCAAGAGTGCGATGTTCCTCGAAGGGACGACCGTCGATTTCTATGACGGCATCGAACGACGTGGCTTCACCTTCGACAACCCGAATGCCAAGAAGTCCTGCGGTTGTGGCACTAGCTTCTCTGTCTAATTGATTTTCGTAAAACTAAAAAGTAGGACGGCTCTCCAGGGCCGTCCTACTTTTTTCGTTGTGAGTAATTTGAATCTCAGCGAACGGGTCTGGAGGCCCGTTCTACGAGCGTGGCATTGAAGACGGGATCGAGACAATGAAATTTGCTGGGCGAAATGCGTTGGTAACGGGAGCCTCATTGGGTATTGGGCGAGCGATAGCGATTAACCTCGCGAAGGAAGGGGCCAACGTGGCCATAAACTTCCGGTCGCACCGCGAGAACGCAGACGAAGTCGCGGGCGAGATTCATAAGCTCGGCCGAAAATGTCTGCTGCTCCAGGCCGACGTTTCGCAACAAGCGGCGGTCGAAGAGATGGTCGCCAAGACTGCAGGTGAGTTCGGCAGCCTCGATCTGTTTGTCTCCAACGCCGCCTACAGCGACCGACAATTGATGGTCGACGCGGACATGGAAGGCTTCCGACGCACGATCGACGTTTCGATGTGGGGCGCATTTTATGGCGTTCGAGCATCCGCTCAGCAGATGCTCAAGCAAGGAACTCGCGGTTCAATGGTCGTGGTCAGCTCACCGCACGCGGTGATCCCGATTCCAACAGCGATGGCCTACAACATGGCGAAAGCGGCGATCGACCATATGGCTCGGACGGCGGCACTTGAATTGGCCTCCAAGCGAATTCGAGTCAACATCGTGCATCCCGGCTGGATCGACACACCGGGCGAGCGAAAATTCTTCACCGAAGATCAAATCAAAGTCGGCGGTGAGAAACTCCCATGGGGCCGCATGGGGCAACCAGACGAGATCGCGAAAGCCGTTACTTATGTGCTGAGCGATGACGCTGACTACATGACCGGAAGTACGCTGACCATCGACGGTGGCGTCAGTTTGCCCTGGTGGTCGAACCGAGCGGAAGGGGAAATGTAAAAGGGCAACGATCAACCTCTTCTGCCAGCACTCGAACGTAGCACGCTCCAGTCGGCAAACGCGGCGGCGGCGATCAGCACAATTCCGATCAGCACAATCCAAGTCAGTGGCTGATCGAGCAAGAATCCTGATTCCGAGGTCGACATTTCAGGCTCACGACGTCCGGGCCTGAGATTGCTTAACGAAGACTCTTCGGAATCAAAGAAAGCGACGGCGAACTCCCCGACAAGATTCTCTCCGTCGAGGACGGAATACACGCCGGATTCATCCAGCAACGGAATTTCGATCGTGCTCGCTCGCGCCAGCGGTCGTTTGAGGCCACGATGCACAAGTAGCAAAGTGCGTGGACTATCTGCCTCTTGTTCGTTTTGTGTTGCCCCGTTTGCCGAACCGTTCTGTTGAGTTGAGGAGGTAACCGCTGCAGCAGCCGTGTCAGCAATTCGGAACCGAATCTCCTCGTTCATCCGATAGTTCGAGCGTCGCAAGCCCGGTAGGTTGTCACGGCGAAGTTCAACGAGATTACTCATTAGGATCGGCCAGTCGGGGCTATCACCGAGGTTTGTCCGAGCGAAATCTATGTTGAGCAAATAGGCGGTCGTTCGGGTTCCCGTCAGACGCGCCAAGAGGGGCAGGGTGCCGGATGTGATGATTGGCGATACCTCAAGCTTGACCGGTTGTGCTCCTCCCCAAACAACGCCACCGAGTGTCAGGCCATCGAGCAATGGGTTTTGCTTTTCCAGCACATACGGGCCGGCCAAATCTAAAGCAGCTTTGCGAGCCTCATCGGACGTATCGAGCGGTCCGATGCCTAACCACCACAGCTCTCGCTGCGAAGGTGGTAACGGATCGGAAGGCGCGATAATCAGCTCTGCGGTCTCGCTTTCAGTGACGCTGATATTAGGCAATGTCGTAAGCACACGATTCACCGCTTGCTCAGTTGCGTTGTCTTTGGGAAGCGTGACCGCCACATGCAATAAACGAACCTTCGGCTCAATCAACTCAACGCGGTTATCCAGCGCGAGCCCGTCGCCGATGGACTCGCATTCGAGCGTCATTCGGCCGAGACCACCTGGAACGTCAACCTCGAGTGGTACCGATGCTCCTACATCGAGAGTCACGTCATTCTCGAAGATCTTCTTACGAAGTGGAGCGTCAGTGGTTGTCGCGGTGTTACCAGCGGGGACTCTGGCTTCACGAGCTGCTGCCTCGTTCAAGCCATCCACCGAGCCGAGCATTCCGGCAATTCTTACGTTGGCTTTTCGCCTCCCATGATTCGTCAGACGTACAAAGACGCGTCCTTTTGCGGCCAGTGAATCAAAGTCCCAGCGAGCGGCTGAGATTGAAACGTTCTCCAATGTGCGGCCAACAGAGGCGACCTCCATTGTTTTCGGGACAGCAACATCTTCGCCCGGCACGGCATCAGTCAGGAACAAGAGTTTTCCATTCCCTTCCGCCAGTTGCGCGGCAAGATCCCAGGTTGGCAGAAAATCATGTTTCGGAAGCGATGGTCTCCAGTCGACAAGTTTCTGCTTGGCCTCATCCCACGAGGTTGCTGGACCGGCCAACATTTCAGGTCTTCGCCCCGTTCGAAGCAGCGTGACGACACTCCCTCGTGGCAATTGCGAGATACGACGCTCTAACTCATCGATCGCACTTTCTCGAAACGGCTTCTCTCCGGGAGGCCGCGCCGACATTGAGGCGGAGTTGTCTAAAACCACGACGAGATGAGCGACTTTGCCGAGCTGTCCCCATCGTGGATCTGCAAGCACCAAAGACAACAAGAACGCCGCTAAAAGCTCACAAATCAGCGATGCTGTCAGCGGCAGTCGCTCTCGGGTGCGTCCTGCGGTTGTTGTGTGAGTTTCAACGCCCCAAAGATGTAAGCCAGCGATTGGCAATGTCGGGTAACGTCGATGATACAGGTGGATCACCACGATAACCGGCAACGCAACGAGCCCCAATAGGCCCCATGTGTTTGCGAAATACACGACGTGAGCGCCTTACTAATCTGAAACGTCAACGAACGCTTCAGTAACGACTCGTTCTGCACGTTTTGAAGTGCCGACTTTCGCGACAGCAAATCCGACCGACGTGCGTTGTGAATGAGTGTGGCGAGCTTAGTCTCGATCAGCAACCGGCGACTCATGTGCGGTATCGAGAGACGCTCTGGTGTCACCAGTATTCGGCTTGTGGGGAGCCCAGCCAGTTGCACGCTGTTGTGGTGAGGCGATGGGGTCGTTCACGGAGAAATACGGATTAGAACTCGGTCCCGGACCGCGATTGAAACGCCAGAGCCGATGCGGCTGAGCTTCATGTGTCAGTGCACAGCCTGTCGAAATCATGCACGAGACTAATCCCAACAGAATCCAATTGAAGCTTCGCATTTCTGCGCCCTCTGACTCTCAATAAGCAGACATCCAGGTCGGTGAAGCAACTGGACGATAGGCCGTTAAGTCAATTCGGACAAGACGAGCTTAATCGGTCTTCGTTCGATTCGGCGCCCCAGTTGGTGAGGCACTTGAAATCATGAATTGCGACCAGTTTGAGCCGATTGTCCGGTGACAGCGCTTGACCGATCACGCCGATTGGCCTGTAATCCCGCCCGCTGGAAATTGACGGAACGGATATCCGTCGAGCCTGCGCGGGGAATGGATTCGCCGTGACCACCTTTGACCGCTACTTGCTGCGCCGCTTCTGGCATGTGTTCGGCATTGGCTACTTTGCCACGGTCGGGTTGTACGTCATTTTCGATGGCTTCACGAATGTTGACGCATTTCAAACTCGAGCCAAAGACGGATCGAGTGTGTTATCGCTGTTGGGGCAGATGGCTCAACATTACGCCTGCCAGACGACATTACTCTTCGACATGGTTGGGCCGATCCTGACCGTGATCTCAACGATGGTTGTCTTCGCGATGTTACAAAAGAATCGCGAAATTCATCCGATCCTTTCGGCCGGCGTGCCAACTTTTCGACTCATTGTGCCAATGCTGGTCGGCACGTTGCTCGTAAACGGCCTTTTGATGGTAAACCAAGAGGTTCTCTTTCCGAGGCTCTCGGCGGAGTTGCTTAAACCAATCGGGACAACGAGCGCTGATGGCCAGACGGTGAAAACTCAGCGGGACTTTTCGTCTCATATCGAAATCGCCGGGCAACATCTTTTTTTGGCTGACCAGCGTTTGCTGAATGCCGAATTTCTTCTGCCCGCGCCAGAAATTGTCACTGAGATCACCACGCTAAAAGCGGGGAACGCCACCTATCACCGCAAGAGTAAGCAGCTCCCGGCGGGGTGGTTATTGAAGGAATCAAATCCGAAATATGATGACCTGCGCCTGACTCCCGCAGGCTTAAAAGTGATCCTTCCGATGGACGACTCCAACGACCTCTTCGTGAAGAGCGATGTTGGAAGTGACTTGCTGCTCGACGGAACAATGGCCGCGAGTTCTTATCGCTATCAATCAACG